>JAZBNU010000496.1:0-11608 GCA_036350815.1 Desulfopila sp. | reverse complement strand
TATTATTACCACATCAGCTCATATCAGAGACCATGGTAATGATGGTGAGTCGAAAAGCCTATAACCCCTTACGAGGAAACAATGAATATCCCGACAATACAAGTAAACAATATCCTTTTCCCCACAGACCTCTCCGACAATGCCCGTTATGCCTTTGCCTACGCTGTCAGCCTGGCAACTCTTTACAGGGCAAAAATTACTTTGCTCCACGTACTGCCGGAAGAACAGAAAGGTTTTGACTCTCATATCTCCGGGTATGTACAAAAGGAAAAGTGGGAAGAAATCAAGGCGTCCCATTATCAGCAGACCAGAGAATCTCTGACTGGTAAAATCAGGCACCACTCCCTGATGCGCGAAGTGCAGAATATGTCTCCTGAGAATGGCAGCACTTCGGAAATGGCTGACGAAATCGTCATCGAGCATGGCAAACCTGCAAAAGAGATTCTTCGCCAGGCCAATGAACGCAACTGCGATCTCATCGTTATGGGCAGCAGGGGCCACTCTACCCTGGCAGGCGCCCTGCTCGGCGGCATCACTGAACGTGTTCTGCGAAAATCCGCTGTTCCGGTTCTGGTTGTCCGACTGCCGGAAGACGGGTAATCCGTTTCTTTCCCTTCAGTTCTGGCAGCTGTCGGCAACGCAGGGGCAAAGACAAAAAACTTCGCCCCTGCATGTGCTCCGCAGGAAAAGGCCTATCTCCCTCCACTAAAACAAACAGCATCAGCAAATAACGCACACGAAAGAAACCTGTCTTAAATGTTGAGACAGTTCTCTCTCCGGTAAAAAACAGAAGTGCACCACAAGCGAGTTGCAAGAGCGCCCATTCCCCAGAAATCAAGACGCTTGAATTTCTTCGCCTGCAAGAAATCAAAACCTTCCCGGTACTCTCTGCGGTCACTATTATCCCAGATAATCACACCGTCAGAGCGAAGAGCAGCTAGAGAGTTTTTCGCACACTCAACCCTGTCTCTTCCATCTATAACAATTATATCGAAAGCATCAGTATACTTGGTAATCTCCTCGGAATACTCCTTACTTCCTCCTTTTGCGCGGCGGAGGAGATAGGTTATGTGTGTCGGTACCTTGTCACGAAAAGCAGCATACCACTCCTTGTCGTGCTCACAGCTCACGAGCTTTGCCACCCGGTCGGCCCACCAGAAAGTTGAATTTCCCGTACCATACTCAAAAACCGCCATTTCCGACCCAAGCCGCTCTGCCAGAAAAGCAATGGCAGGATAGGTAATCCACGGTACAGGATGCCCATCAGCATCAAGCGCTTCCTGGGCCATCATGGACCTGAGCCACCCTGTTTTCCATAAGTAGCCGGGGGATTCCGCAAAGGTTTCCAGCAATCCGGCAATTTTTTCTTTATCCAAAAGAATCTCCCTTCCAGATTCCAAGTTTTACAATTGTGATGCACAGCGCATAGTGTCCTACTCCTGCAAAAATGTCATACAACAAGAAAATGAAAAATGTATTTGATACTTGTGAGCCGGCCTCACATCCAGGGTCATTCACTCTTCTGTGGGGTGATACAAAAAATAGCATTGTTGCAGACACTGTGCAAGCAGCACCATATTCCTTTTCCATAAATACTGCTTCTTCTTTGACATTCATGCCATATCAGGCTTTTATTGCGATTTCCCTTATTCTTTTCTATGATACATCAAGTTCTTTCTCAGATCCACTGTCCAAGCAATACCATGACACGATGCACAGGAGCACCTTATGGAACAATCCGGCAACGATATCCTCCCGAAAAGAGCCAGAGCCGCACTTGGATATTTCCCAACCCCGTTGATCCGGCTGCAACATCTTGAAAAATTCTTAGGCGGTCCACGCCTTTTCATGAAACGTGACGACCAGACCGGTCTGGGCATGGGAGGCAACAAAACGCGCAAGCTTGAGTTCCTTTTGGGAGACGCAATACAGCAGGGTTCCGACTGCATCATCACCGCCGGTGCAGCACAGTCCAATCATTGCCGGCAAACAGCTGCTGCAGCTGCCGCCTGCGGCCTCGAGTGTCACCTGGCCCTTGGAGGCGTCGCTCCACCTGTCCCCCGCGGCAATCTACTGCTCGATATACTCTTCGGGGCACAGATTCATTGGTCGGGCTCTTCACGCAAAGGAGAGAATATTCCAGACATTGTCGCACAATTGAAAAAAGAGGGAAGACACCCATATGTTATTCCGTACGGAGGCTCAAACTCCATCGGAGCAGCCGGATTCGTAACAGCTATTTTTGAACTGGAAGAGCAGATCAGAGCGCTTCATGAGACCGTTGACCATATTGTTTTTGCTTCCAGCTCGGGCGGCACTCATGCCGGGATGCTGGTCGGCAAGGCTCTGACCCAGGCAAACTACCGGATCACAGGGATCAATATCGATAAAGAAGAAGTGTTCGGCATGAAACTGGAAAGCTATATTCCCAAACTGGCCGGCCAGACCGCACAGAACTTCGGTATTGAACCATCTGCCATCAGCTTCGATGTCGACCTCAAACCCGAATATCATGGCCGAGGATATGGTGTCGTTGGTGAGTTGGAGCGTGAGGCTATTTTCTTAACCGCACGGCATGAAGGTATCCTGCTTGACCCGGTGTATACCGGCAGAGCCATGGGAGGTCTGATCGACATGATCAGATCCGGCTGTTATAGCTCCCAGGATGCCGTACTTTTCTGGCATACAGGAGGAAATCCAGCGCTCTTCGCCAGTGATGATCTGCTGCCGACAGAATAAGGGAACAAACAGCTACTTCTGCGAACTGAATACCAGTTTTATCCCAAGAAGCAGAAGAATCCCTCCCATCATCCTTTCAAACCAGTGTCCTATCTTAAAAAAAACGGCGCGAACATGATCATTACCAAAAAGCACCGAGACCCCAGCAAACCATAGTGCTGTTGCAAATGCCATATACACACCATAGAAGACCTGCACCGCAAGAGGAGTTCCCGGTACGATGACCACCGTAAAAAGAGAAAGAAAAAAGAGGGTGGCCTTGGGGTTTAGTCCGTTGGTAAGAAAACCTGTCCAGAAGGCTTTTCCACCCTTCGGGACATCATGACTTCTGCCGGAATAAACCTGCCTTGATGACGGTTGAGCCCGAAGTGCCTTCCAGCCAATATAGGCGAGATAGGCCGCTCCGGCAAATTTCAGAACAGTGAAGGCCAGAACAGACTGGGAAACAATTACCCCAATCCCCATCAGAGAATAACATACATGGAGAAAAATCCCCGTACCGACTCCCACACTGGTCCACAATGCTGTTTTTCTGCCATAGGTTACGCTCTGGCGAAGGACTATAGCAAAGTCCGGGCCAGGACTCGCCACTGCCAGAAGATGAACAAAAGCAATAGTCAGAAACTGGGGGAAATATGCCTCAAACATATCTTCTGAAACCGTTTTTATCGGTAAATTAAGAGAGAAAGACATGGAGTGCACAGAAGGGGAATGCACTCCACATCCGTTAACGACACAGCTGGAACATACTATTACACATCAGTAGAAAAATATCTTTTAGTTTCTGAAACAATTACCGGGGTCAGCATTATCAGCCCAATAAGATTGGGGATGGCCATTAACCCATTCAATGTATCGGAAATATTCCAGACAAGATTCAACTTGGCAACTGCGCCGACTCCTACAAAAATGACAAAAACGATTCGATAGGGAAAAACCGATTGTATTCCGAAAAGATATTCGATGGATTTTTCACCGTAATAACACCAGCCCAATATGGTGGAATAAGCAAAGAAAACCAGACCAAGAGTAACGACATAGTCACCGTAAGGCATGGCCATGGCAAAAGCGGAAGTGGTCAGGGCAGCACCATTCAAGCCGCTTGACCATGCTCCGGTAAGAATCAGGACAAGGCCTGTCATGGTACAGACTACCAGGGTGTCGATAAACGTCTGGGTCATGGAGACCAGAGCCTGAGTTGCCGGTGTTTTCGTTTTGGCGGCGGCGGCGGCTATAGGCGCGCTTCCAAGTCCGGACTCATTGGAAAAAACACCTCTGGCAACTCCCATCCTGATGGCAAGCATAACAGCCGCACCGGCGAAACCGCCTGTCGCGGAAACAGGATTAAAGGCATATTTTACGATAAGAAACAGCGCAGCCGGTACACCGGTAATATTAGTAAGGATGATATAAAGAGCTGCAGCCATGTAAAACACAATCATAACGGGAACCAGAACACTGGTTACACGACCGATAGATTTGATCCCTCCAAGCACCACAAGGGCTGTAAAAACCATCAACGTGACGCCTGTAATCCAGGTCGGAACGCTGAATGTCGACTGCATTGCATCAGCTACTGAGTTGGACTGCACCATGTTGCCGATACCAAAGGCGGCAACAGAGGCAAAAACAGCGAAGACAGCACCAAGCCACGGCATGTTCAAGCCCTTGGAAATATAATACATCGGACCGCCGCTCATTTCACCGTTTTCGTCAACAACCCTGTACTTCACAGCAAGTACAGCTTCTGCATATTTGGTCGCCATGCCGACCAGTCCCGTAATCCACATCCAGAATAGAGCACCAGGACCGCCGATGGCGATTGCGGTAGCAACACCTGCAATATTTCCGGTACCGACGGTTGCGGAAAGGGCGGTCATCAAAGCCTGAAAATGGCTGATATCACCCTGCTCATCAGAATCTTCTTTTCTTTTTACAAAGGCAAGGTAAAGAGCATGCCCCAGTTTAGTGAACTGCAGGCCACGCAAGGAAAAAGTGAGCCAGAATCCAGTACCAACCAGCAATATTAACATTGGTGGTCCCCACGCAAAGGCACCAACTTTTGCAACTAACGCATCAAACGCTTCCATGCAAACTCCTCCTGTTTGAGTTATAATTCAGTACCTGCAAGCAGATACCTTCTCTTCCTTCCCCTCCTTAAAGAGACGCAACAACGCCATCATGCAACATACAGATGACGCCGGCATTCCAGTGTTTATTCAGCAGTAATAAGAAGCATCACTTCGTATTGGGTACCCTGCCAGTTAACTGACAGGGTATCCGAGATATTTATCCAAGCAGAGTGGACGCAGGGGTATATTCCATGGCAAAAGCCTCGGCAACGCCCTCATAGGTTATTTTACCGGAAACAACATTCAAGCCTTCGAGAACGGCATTACTCTGACGGGCACATTGTTGCCAGCCTTTATCAGCGAGAGATACGGCATAGGGTAGAGTGGCATTGGTCAATGCCATTGTGGAGGTAAGAGGGACAGCACCCGGCATATTCGCGACACAATAGTGGATAATGTTATCCACCACATAGATCGGATTACCGTGAGTAGTCGGCTTTGATGTTTCAAAGCACCCTCCCTGATCAATAGCGACGTCAACGATGACGGCACCGGGCTTCATGGTACTTAACATTTCCCGGGTTATCAGCCGTGGTGCCTTGGCGCCATGGAGCAAAACCGCACCAACAACCACATCAGCTTTCTGGGCAAGCTCACGTATTTTGGCCGGTGATGACATCAAGGGAAAACAGTTTTTCGGCATTACCTCTGAAAGATAGCGAAGCCTGGGGAGACTCATATCAAGCAGATACACCCGTGCCCCAAGGCCACAGGCCATCTGTGCCGCGTGGGTACCGACAACACCGCCGCCAATGACCACAACAGTTGCAGGATCGACTCCGGGGACTCCACCGAGCAGGAGCCCGCGGCCGCCCTGTGATTTTTCGAGATAGCGCGCCGCCTGCTGGATAGCCATTCTTCCGGCGACCTCGCTCATGGGGGTGAGCAGCGGCAGGGTTCCATCTGGATCTTTTATGGTTTCATACGCGATACAGACAGCCTTTCGTTCCACCATCGCCCGGGTAAGCTCCTCAGATGCCGCAAAATGAAAATAGGTAAAGACAATCTGGTTTTCCCGGATCATCTCATACTCCTGCGGCTGAGGCTCTTTAACGTGCATTACCATCTCAGATCGACTGTATACTTCGGCTGGAGTTTCAACAATCACCCCCCCCGCTGCGATATACATGTCATTGGAAAACCCGCTGCCTACACCCGCATTCTGCTCCACGAGTACCTGATGGCCTTTACGGGTCATGATCTCTACGCCCGCGGGTGTCATACTTACCCTGTTTTCTTCTGCTTTGATTTCTTTCAATATTCCGACAATCATCATTCTCCTCCTTGGTTTTAAGGTTCTATACAGCCTTTTACCGGAGTTGGTACAGGAGGTTTAACCGCTCAGAAAAACACTGCAACCCCAAGGTGTTCATTGTTGCTGTTTCCTCTCCTCAAAAGCAGTAACAACCATACAACAACCTGTTCCAGTCCGGACACAGCCCGGATACAGCTACGCATTTTCCTTCAGTGAATAATCTGCAATGTTACCAGCGATAGCAAAAAATTAAATTGCTTTTTGCTCGGATTTTAGATAATTAACTACAGATAATTCTCATTTTTGAGGTAAAGTTTGCAGAAAACACAGAAACCCCGCATAGACAGCATCGACAAGGCAATTCTTGCGGCACTTCAACAAAATGGTAAACTTTCCAACGTCCAGCTGGCACACAAGGTGGGCCTGTCTGAATCCGCCTGCCTGCGGAGAGTGAAGATGCTTGAGGAAAGCGGTATCATTGACCGCTACATTCTTCTGCTGGACCAGCACGCCATGGGCATTCCAGGAAATGTCTTCGTTCGCATAACTCTGGAAGGGCAACAGCAGGAAAAGCTCAAAGCCTTCGAAAGGAACATCGCCAACATTGAAGAGGTGATGGAATGCTATTTAACGTCAGGCGATGCCGACTATTATCTCCGTGTTATTTGCAAAGACAGCGAAGATTACAAAAAAACACACCATAAGCTGACAAATCTTCCCGGGGTTCAGAGAGTACATTCGTCTTTTTCCCTGCGAACCGTTATCAAGAAAACCGAACTACCCATCAAGGCAACGATATAACAGAGAAAGAGGTCATCTTTGCTCTACCCCGAATCTCTCACCATTCCTGACTTGGTTTTTCAAAAAACCGCTTGTATTCTGCAGATTCTTCCACTCCCAACAGTAGCTTTTTTCCACAAACCAGATTTCTTTTTCCAACCCATATCTAGGTTTACACAACCGCGTCCTGCCGCACTCTATTAATTCCCGGCCCCGAATCTGGGCATATGAACAAATTGTATTGACGAGAAGGTACAAAACCTGGTAATTAAGAAAAAGATGAAATTCATTCTCTGCCATGGTTGATAAAACCGCAGCCGCATAAAAAGGGTGCCGTGCTTTTCTCGGATAGCTACCTTTTTACTACTGCTCCATGAAGGCGCTTTATAAAATGCTCTACAAAACCGGTCAAAATACCATATGAAGTTTACCGTCAAAGACATCCTCCAAATGGAAGTAATTCTGGCACTTGGCTGCACCGAACCTGTTGCCGTAGCACTTGGCGCAGCCGCTGCCGCCAGTCTCCTGCCCAATAAGCAATATGATGCTGTTGAAGTCTGGGTAGATCCCAATATCTACAAAAACGGCATGGCAGTTACCATCCCTGGCAGTGGAGGTCTTGCCGGAATAAACACCGCTGCGGCACTTGGAGCTGTTGGGTGTGATCCTTTTCGGGGTCTCGAAGTGTTCGATTCGCTCAATGATATTTCCGTGCAAGAAGCACAGGCGCTGCTGAAAAGCAACAGAGTCACTGTTAACCTTCGTGACAAGTCCGGGCTCTACATCAAAACCCGTATTAAAGCCGGCAACGATATCGCAGAGTCACTCATTACCGACCTGCACACAAATATTGTCAGCCTGACGCTCAACGATATAGCGGTTACCGACTCAGCACTGCTTGCCCCGCCGCCTTCACCATCAGGGAAAAGCCGCCTGGCAGAACTTGAGGAGTGGCTTCGTGAACTTACCTTACAACAGATTTATGATATGCTCGACCAGCTTGATGAGTCGGACCTCGCCTTTTTGCAGGAAGGTGTCGATCATAATCTTCGTCTGGCGGAGCACGGCCTGAAATATGGCGGTGGTTTGGGGATCGGTAAAGGGATTGATCGGCTCCTCAAGCAGAAACTCCTGGTCAACGACATGGCAACCTCTGCCAGACGCCTTACCTCAGCTGCAGCAGACGCGCGGATGAGTGGTGTCAATCTGCCTGCCATGAGCTCAGCAGGAAGTGGAAACCATGGCCTTACTGCAATTCTCCCCATCTGGGCCATTAAAGACTTTATTGATTGCGACAGAGATGCCGTACTGAGGGCTATTGCCCTCAGCCATATCATCACTGGATACGTCAAGGCTCACACCGGCAGACTCTCGGCGGTATGCGGCTGCTCAGTTGCCGCTGGAGCAGGTGCCACCGCAGGGATAACCTACCTTGTTGGAGGTGATGTGGACCATATGGCAGGTGCAATCAGAAACATTATGGAAGATCTCGCCGGGGTCATCTGTGACGGCGCCAAGGCCGGCTGCGCCTTGAAACTCAATACAGCAGCAGGGGCGGCCGTGCAGGCAGCCCTCTTTTCCCTGCAGGGCATCAATGTGAAAGATACCGACGGTATAATAGGCACTTCCACTGAAAACACCATCAGAAACATGGGAACATTAAGCCATGAAGGCATGATGGAAACCGACAGAACAATTTTGAAAATAATGGTGGAAAAAGAAAAAAACAGAAAAGTCTAAGCACTATTTCTCAATATCTGACCATAACATTTGACACGGCAAGACGGCCTGGTCTATATTGCAACGTCATTGAACCCCGGCAGTAACATTCGACCGTCAACCTGTATTCAACTTGAGAAAGGACAGATGTCAATTTCCATTCCAGTATCCTGGGGCGAATTCTTCGACAAGATAACCATCCTCACCATTAAAAAAAACACCATAAAAGAACCTGCGAAACTACGGAATATCACGCATGAGCTGAAACTGCTCACAGACATTCGTGACAACAGTATGATCATGTCGGAAGAATTGAAAAAGCAGATTGATCGCCTGCAGGAAGCCAATCAGGAACTCTGGGACATTGAGGACAGGATCCGTCTCTGCGAAAAGAATCACAATTTTGGTGATGACTTTATCACTCTGGCTCGTTCCGTCTACATTACCAACGACCGCCGTGCTTCCATTAAGTCGAATATAAATGCAATTCTGCATTCTGACGTCATGGAAGAAAAATCCTATCAGCACTATTGACACTCACTCGTGGAAGAGATTCTCATAATCAAACTGGGCGCTCTAGGGGATATTATCCAGGCAGACGGCGCCCTCCGCGACATAAGGATGCACCACGGCAATGCCCGGATTTCTGTCTTGACCACCGCTCCCTACCAAAGAGTTATGGAGCGCTGTCCCTGGGTTGACAGGGTTATCGTAGACCCGCGCTGTTCGTGGCTGCGAATCAGGCAGATGAATGAACTGAGATTACTGCTGCGCAACAGTGGCTTTACAATGGTCTATGACCTGCAGCAGGTTGACAGAACACGGCTCTATCGACATTTGTTTCTCCCTGAAGTCGACTGGATGGGAGATACCCGCGGTGCCACGTATTACCTGAAAAGAGCAAAATCCTGCTGTGCCGCAGACCATTTTGCCGCCCACCTTGCAAGAGTCGGCCTCACCCCCCGCTTTGTCAAACGGAGCGATGTCTCCTGGATGGCCGAAGAAATCGGGGATATTTTGAAGCATCACGGAATTCCTGATCGTTTCATCGCCCTTCTTCCTGGAGGTTCTGCAGAACACCCTCAAAAAAGATGGCTTGGGTATCAAGATCTTGCCCGAAAATTTTCCGCTGCCGGCCTGACTGTCGTGACCATTCCCGGACCCGACGAAATGGAACTGTGCGATACTCTTCCTGCCACTCCCTTGTTGTACAATAACAGTTACCTGGACTACTTCCAACTCGCAGGGGTTCTGACAAGAGCAGCCTACATCGTCGGGAATGACAGTGGACCGACCCATATAGGCGCGCATATCGGCAGACCCGGCCTCGCTCTTTTCGGCGGCCACACCCCGGCAGTCTCAACCGGAATCCAGCACACCCGTTTTCAATGGATCGAAGTAGAAAATTTACAAAAACTCGATACAGCCAGAGTCTGGCAGAAGATTACTGAATATCTGACTTTCGCATGAGATACCTTGAGATATAAGGATTGCGCACCGCACTCAATACAGATCGTTGAGAGCCAATCCAATACCAAGGGTATTCTGAGACCAGTTGTAATCGATCATGCTCTCACCATACCCGCTGAACAGTTGCACATAGCCGCGCAGAGGACCGATCAGCGGCGGAGTAAGCCAGGATAACTCGACAGAGCCCTTCCCTGTACGTAAATTACCGCGAGCACTCAGACTCACTCCATGCCCCTGCCATCGGTAGAGTGCAGTAAGGGAAGCATGACCGTAATAATCGGTAATGTCCGGATTCTCATCGTCTCGATTTTCAGGTATTCTGTACCACGCACGAAGGAACACCCCAAAATTATCCAGCTCAAACCCAAACTCAGCAAACAACCTGTCCCAACTTCTTGAATACAGACCTGAACTGCCGTTGGACTGGTGCACATAACCGGCGCTGAAAAGATTCCAGTCGAAACCGGCAATATGTATTGCCGGACGATAACTCACGATCAGTTCCGGCATATAGTTGGTTTCCCGAAAGGGACGAGAGTCTTCCTCGTTATAAACCTGCCAGTGGCTTTGTTGCGTATAGGCCAGCCATGCTCCAAAGCGGCGATCCTCACTAGCCCAGATACGCGTTTTGAAACTGACCTGAAATTTACTCTCGACCGCATCAGAACGCGAACTGTCTGCTGTTTCATTATAGAATGGAGAATACGGGGCCACATTCTGATCCGTACTGTAGCGCGCGAAAAGCAAATAGTTGCGACGGTGCGTGGTAACCAGCCAGCGGCTGCTTCGGGGATCCGCCCCCCACATAGCATCAATCATCGACGGGACAACAACCTCCTCATATACCGGAACCGCTCCCTCTGCGACTCTCTCTGCGGCAGGCTCAGCCTCCTCAGTCAATGCCAGCCGCCCATGTTTTTCAACATCCTCTTTGATCGTCATTTCGCGACCACTTATCGTATCATAACAGGCAAGTCTTTCCTGTGGCTTGGCAATGGAGTGACAGCCCCGCATCTGCTGGCCCGACATGGCTTCTGCAGACACAGCAATTGCAGGAAAAAGCGCACAAGCTGCCAGCCAAAATACACAAAACATGGAACAAACCGTAGTTTGAAAAAAGTTGTCTATCATATTGTTCACTATGGCGAAACAGGGGAGATCTCTGAGAAGTGCGTCAATGAGAAAACATCAAGCGCGTCCCAGCGCCTCTTCGACTTTGTCTGCCAATTTCTCTCTTGAAAAAGGTTTCTGGATGAAATGCACCCCCTGCTCCAACACACCATGATGGGCAATCACATTGGAAGTATACCCCGACATGAATAAACACTTCAGTCCCGGACAGATAGAACGAAGAACTCCGGCCAAATCCTTACCGTTCATTTCCGGCATAACGACATCCGACAGCAGAAGGTGTATCTTTCCCTGTTGCTGTTGCGCGAGATGAAGCGCTTCAGTTGGACCGGAAGCTGCAAGGACAAAGTAGCCCTGCTTTTCCAGCATTTTCCTGGTCATA
>JAZBNU010000495.1:0-10845 GCA_036350815.1 Desulfopila sp. | reverse complement strand
TCTTCTGCCGAAGAATAGAATTTTTGCAGGAGATCATCAACAGTGAGGTTTTTCTTTTCTTCTCCGCCGATATCGGAAATAATCCGCCCCTGATGCAGCATTATCAAACGGTTGCCAAGCTGTATTGCATGTTTCATATTATGGGTAATCATTAATGTCGTCAATTTTTGTTCTTCTACAATATTCTCCGTCAAAGCAAGGATCTGACGCGCTGTTTTCGGATCAAGGGCGGCTATGTGTTCATCTAGCAAAAGCACCTCCGGCCGGATCATGGTTGCCATCAGCATGGTCAGTGCCTGGCGCTGGCCTCCGGAAAGAAGGCCGACTCTGTCCTGTAACCGTTTTTCCAGGCCAAGGCCCAGCATTTCCAACTTCGAGCGAAACCCATCCCGGTCTTTGCTCTTCACCCCTCTTGAAAACCCACGCCACTGTCCTCTTTTTTGTGCCAGTGCCAGATTCTGCTCAATGGTTGCAGAGGGACAGGTCCCCAGCAAAGGATCCTGAAAAACTCTGGAAATAAACCTGGCCCGTTTATATTCCGGCCATCTGGTCACGTCACGATTGCCAACCAGTATCCGACCGGAATCAGTGAAAAAACTACCCGCAATACAATTTAGAAGAGTTGACTTCCCTGCTCCGTTGGAGCCGATCACCGTTACGAAATCGCCTTCATCAATACGCAGGTCTATAGTGTTAAGGGCAAATACTTCATTAATACTCCCTTTGTGAAAGTATTTGTTGCACTGCTCGAGAGAAATCATCCGGCTAGCATCCGTTTTTTAATATTTGGAGCAATGAGAGCGACAATCACCAGAACAGCAGTGATGAGGTTCAAGTCACTTGGGTTAAAAGAGAACCCCCTGAATTCTAGACTTAGAGCCAGGGCAATGGCGAAACGATAGACAATAGACCCTAGCAATGCTGCAATAAAGGCTCTGGCAATAGTTCTGTGCCCAAAAATAGTCTCTCCGATAATGACTGACGCCAACCCGGCAATAATGGTACCAATCCCCATCCCGACATCGGCTGCTCCCTGATTCTGAGCAATAAGAGCTCCACTCAAGGCGACAAGACCATTGGACAATCCTACACCTAAGATAATTACCGCATGGGTGTTAACACCCAGGCTGGTAATCATTTTAGGGTTATCTCCAGTGGCGAGAATTGCCATCCCCATCTCCGTTTTCAGAAACCAGACGATGAAAGCCGTGACACAAAGGGCAAAAATCCCGAAAACTGCAATGCCGGCATACTGCCCGGGAATACCTGTGGCAAGGAGAATATCGAAAACCGTATCTGAACCGAGCAGGGCTATATTGGGACCTCCCATTATCCTGATATTGATGGAATACAGGGCGATCATGGTCAGGATAGAGGCAAGCAGGTGAAGTATCTTGAACTTGGTGTTGAGAATTGCCGTAATCATTCCGGCTATGAAGCCCGCAAAAAGCGCAAATACCAAAGAATAATAGGGATTGACTCCATTGGTTATGGCGACAGCAGACACGGACGCACCAAGGGGCAGACTGCCGTCCACCGTAAGATCAGGGAAATCAAGAATCCTGAAAGTAAGATAGACACCAATCACCATGATACCGTAGACTAATCCCTGCTCTATCGCACCCAGTGCGGCATAAAGTGTCATATACTATTCCGCTCTATTTATAGACTTTAGCGGCTTTGTCGAGCAGCTTCTGAGGAGGCTCCAGTCCCATCATTGTGGAAAATTCGGAATTGATATGGAGTTCTAGATCCTTCTGGAATTCTACAGGAATAGAAGCAGGCGAAGCACCTTTGAGAATCTTCTCAAGCATTGCTCCCGTCTGGTAACCATGTTTATAATAGTCAAATCCCATGGCTGCCACGGCCCCTCGTTTTACAGAGTCGACATCTGCCGCAAAAATAGGCAGCTTATTCTGCACTCCAACCTTGAGCACTGATTCAAGGGCAGACACAATGGTATTGTCCGTGGGAATAAAAACAGCATCGGCACGACCGATCAGACTCTGCGCTGCCTGGTAAACATCTGCTGTTTTGGCTGCTGTTGCCTCAACTACAGTGAATCCCATGGTTTGACTGAGTTCTCTGATAGCAGCAACCGTCGCTTTGGAATTGGCTTCACCGGCATTATACAGAACACCTAATTTTGCGATATCCGGCTTATAGTTAAGCACCATCTCCAGGTGTTTTGCAATCGGCAGAAGATCGGAAATACCCGTGATATTGCCGCCAGGTGCCTCAAGGTCATCGACCAGTCCCGCAGCAACCGGATCTGTAACCGCTGTAAAAACAAGTGGTCTTTTGAGCTCTGCAGGCGCCTTTTTGAGGGCCTGGGCACAAGCCTGGGCCGAAGGTGTGGCAATGGCTACCAGCAGGTCTGCCTTTTCACCAATCATCTGCTGGGCAATCTGATTGGCAGTCGGCATGTTGGCCTGAGCATTATGAACCTTGAATTCCACTTCAACAGAATTGTCTTTGAGATAATCCTTCATTCCCTGTAAAACCGCATCGAGAGCGGGATGCTCAACAAACTGATTCACTGAGACCGCATATCCTCCGGCATAGAGCGAGCTGGTTACAGTCAAAGAACAACAGAGCAGCAGCACCACGGAAAAAAGTTTTTTCACAATATCCTCCCCATAAAATTTTCACGAAAGCGGCATCGAAACAATCGAGGAAACACTTCTGCCGCAAATGTTTCATTCCAGCCTCTATCATCTAGCTTATTCAACAAAATTGTTCAAGCCGTTTTCGGCGCCAACAGCACAACCTGCCGGACTCAGCATATTTCATCTACCTGATGCAACAAAGCCCCTGTAACCCTGACCTGCTCAATGATTCAGAGAGTAGCGAACTCAACATTTCCAGTCATGAAAAGGGATGATCTCTGAGCATGATGCATCCATATTGAAATCTGCTTAAAAAGTATCTCGTATGCTTCGCAGGATGGTGAAAACTTTCACCGGATCGTCGTGATGCGTATACCCTTGCCGCTCCAGATTCATACGGATCTCTGCTGATTCACAGCGAAGAAAAGGGTTGGTCTTCTTCTCAAGCATGATGGTGCTGGGTGATGAATGCGAACCATCGTCTCCAAGAGCGGCCTTTCTTGCTGCTATATCCCTGTTATCAGGTTCTACTGTCTCAGCAAAAGCAAGGTTTTTGCGAGTATACTCATGACCGAAATAGATCCTGGTAGTATCCGGAAGAACCGCCAGGCCGGTACTCAGCGACATGAACATCTGACTCGCATCACCTTCGAACAATCTTCCGCAACCGGCGCCAAAAAGAGTATCACCGGCAAACAGATGGTCGTCAAAGAGGTAACAGACACTGCCGCTGGTGTGGCCGGGGGTATGTATAACCGTGCCTTGGAAGTTGCCCACAGCAATCTTGTCACCATCCTGTATGGAAAAATCGGCCAATGGAATACGGTACCTGTCGGAAGCGTGGCACACAACTCTGGCGTCTTTACATTCCTGCAGCAATTGCTGGATCCCATCAATATGATCATGATGATGATGGGTGCAGAGTATAGTAGTAAGCCGGGCCTTGAGCTTGTCCATCTTTTCCAGCAAAGGATACGCTTCTGTGGGATCTACCACAGCGGCATCGCCACTTTCAGGACATTGCAGCAGATAGCTGTAATTATCGAATGAGCACGGAACAACCTGTATATTCATAACTGTCTTCCTTTTTTTTTCATCAGAATAGTTTTTTCTGCTGTTCTGGTACACTCTCAATTTTCCTGGTATGGTACCAAAGAACAGCCTTCGGCTATTTCTTTTTCAAACACGCATCTTTTTTTTGAGTAAGAAAAAACATCGGTTATGACAAAAAAATACTACATTTTCCAAAAGAATAAAGTGGTCAACAAAATCAGCAAGCCCATGCCACTTCCCTTCACTGCGACGGAACAGGAGAGTCTTTGCACTGAATCCAGCCTGCAGATCAGAATACAAGCCGGAGACGACCAGGACATGGTGATCACTGAGCTCCCGGAACGCTTTCCTCTCCCCCCCGGCTATGAACTTGTACCACTGCGCAGTCTTCTAGGGGTCATCAACGACAGACTATTCAAGCAATGGGGAAAAGCGGCACAATTGCTCCACTGGTATACAACCAACCGCTACTGCGGCAGTTGCGGGGCGCAAACCATAGACCACGCTGAAGAACCTGCACGGCTCTGCCCCAATTGTGAAACGATAAAATACCCGCAAGTTTCACCTTGTATAATCGTCTTGATCCATCATCACGACTCGATCCTGCTGGCCCGGTCACCTCGTTTTCCCAACAATATGTACAGTACCCTGGCGGGGTTTGTCGAACCTGGCGAGTCAGCAGAAGAATGCCTTCATCGGGAGATATATGAAGAGGTTCGTCTTTATGTCGACAATATCAGATATTTTACAAGCCAGTCCTGGCCTTTTCCAGGACAACTGATGCTGGGTTTTTTTGCTGAGTATGTCTCCGGAAATATTACTGTCGACGGTATTGAGATTTGCGATGCTCAATGGTACAAGCACAACAACCTTCCTGTAATCCCGGGGAAAGACACTCTTGCCGGGCAACTTATCAGGCACCATTTCACCCGGAAATTTCATGACTCGAGTTGGATCACCAGTCAAGAAGACTTGTGATAAGTTATACATACTCCATGCTTCAACTCCTTCCGATCCTGGCTACAAAAAAAACAGGGCCAGACGATTCTGCTCGCCCGGCCCTGGCACCATCCTGCTTTTTACACTTTGCGTTCGATTGTTTTTTCCCCGCGGCAGCGGCTTTGTCTTAATTCATACAACGCCCCATGCCATAGTGTCCGCTGCCACCCTTTCCGCGAGGTCCCATCATCCATGGAACACCTGCTTCTTTGGCCTTCGTCTGCATTTCCGTCTTCAGGTCAAACAATTCTCCCGCGATTTTGCTCACTGCTGCCGGATCCGGGGTCTGACTGCTCATAAGTGCTCGCTGCTCAGCTTTTTTCATGGCAATCTGTTTCCGCAGTCCTGTCGTTTCAGCTCTGAACGCATCAAATGTATCGCGGGTTTCATTATCCATCATCTGGTAGTTCATACCATATCCCTGGCCGTACCCTTGCGGACAAGGCCCTCCATTCCATCCCCGAGCCGAAGCTTGCTGAAGTCCTGCAACTCCCAAACCCGCAACGAGGGCAACAACAATGAGTGCTTTCTGTATTTTCATTTTCTGCTCCTTTTCTCTACTGATGACATGTCCGCGACAGTCACCGTTAATAATTGTTTTGGCTCTTCATAGCCGTTTTTCTCTTACAGTGAAAAGAAAGCAACCTCTGTGCCACTCAACCACATAAAGATTATGTTATTGTTTTTATTTAAGAATAACTAATATTATAGACGCGTTCATCTTCTGAAAAACTATTGAACAGGGTAAAAACTACCCAACAACATCAGTGGATGGATACTTCTTGCCGGATCAAGGAAACATCGTCACCGACATCTTTACCGAAAAGAATTACCAGAATCGGAAAGACAAGAATCAGTAGATTTTTCGTTTTCTGAAGTTGGAACCTATGACATCATAACTGTTTTCCACAATAAACAGTGCACTGTCGTCCAGAGTAAAAACAATTTCTTCCAGTTTCTTCAATTGGATGTTGTTGGTAATTGCCATCAATATTTTTTTGTCTCTGCCGCTATAGGCTCCCTTGCCTTGAATAAAAGTGGCTCCCATTTTCATTTTTTCTGTGAGTACTGCAGCAATTTCGTCACTGAAATCGGAAATAACATAAACCACTTTTCTCTGGTTGAAAAAGGTGAGAAAGTGATCCAGAGCGCGGGTAGAAATAAAAACAAGAAGGATTGAGGCAACAAAAATATCTGCGCTGTATCCGGCAAAAACAAAGGCAAAAAGTACACAGTTAAAAAACATGAAAAATTTGCCGATCCCTATATTAAAATATTTATTCAGGATTATAGCGACGATATCAAGCCCCCCGGATGATCCGATGGAACGCAGAATAATCCCGCTGCCGGCACCACAGAGAAAACCGCCGGCAAGTGCGGCATAGATCTGCTCATGGATTCCCAGATCGAGTACCAGTAATTCAGAAGCAACCGTCAAAACCACCGCAGTATAAACAGAGTAGAGCACAAACCGCTTACTCACCAGAAACCACCCCACGGCACAGAGAGGCACATTGATGATAAAATAGAGGAGACCTGGAGAAAGCCAGCCGGTCTTATAATGTATCAAAAGACATGTCCCAAAGAGACCGCCTGGGATAAATGTATGATGCACAACTACTCCATTGATACCTATGATAAAAAGTATCGACCCGAGAGTCAGAAGCAGTAGATTCCAGCCGACGGAATATTTATATCCCCTCTTCAGGGTTCTCACTGTATTTTGAATCACCCTCTTTTCTGATATTGCCATCCGTCTATCCTCTTGTATTCACAGCAAACCTTCACGCTCAAATCATTCACTTCAGTCAAAAACTATCGTTGTATTAAAAAATACCCCTGAAGTCTGTTCCCTCGCTCCATTAAGATATTCCACAGTCACTTCGATGGCTTTATCTTTCCCCAATCCAAAAAAAAGCCTATGAGAAGAGTCGGAACAGAGACCCCGTCCCACAAGAAACTGCCTGGTGAGGACAGTGCCGGAAACAGTTTGTACCCGGACTTTTGCCCCAAGAGAGCCGACTATATCCGGGAGAAGAACCTGCAAAAAGTGATTCTGCCGTGCTTGACTGAGAAAGACTCGGGATTTTCCGGCCAGGTTGATATGTACTATATCCGGTAAGCCGTCACCATTGAAGTCGGCCTCCAGCGGAGCCACGCCATATTGCCTGTTTATTATGCCGGTGTCTTCCGCTGCTTCAAAAAATTCTCCCTTGTGGTTCTGGAGAAGCACTCTGCCGGGAAGACGAAATGCATCTAACCTGTACAGTGGCCAGTAAGGATGATTCTGGGAAACGACCAGATCCAATCGGCCATCACTGTTCACATCTGCAAACAACCCTCCCCGGCCCATCTCATAGTCGGCGATCCGGCTGCGCGTTTCATCGCTGCGAAAACTGAAGAAACCACTATTGTTCATCAGCATCCATCGGTTTTCCCAGGAAGCTCGCGAGCTTTGCAGAATATTAAGGAAAAACTGTGGTATGGTTGCGCCTCGATTGGAGAGAAAGATGTCGATTTTGCCGTCGCCGTCATAATCACCTGGCGCCATTCCCATATAATCGCCACGGCGATTGGTATGTGCGTTGGATTTATTCTCAAACAGAAGTTTTCCCAGGTTTTTCCATAGACGGATTCGCCCATCAGTATGCATGGTTGTCAAATCCATCAATCCATCATTATCCAGATCTGCGAAAAGAGCCTGAAGACTCTCCTCCATCGATCCCAGGCCGACGATTTCTGTAACATCAGTAAAGGTATTGTCTCCGTTATTGAGGTAGAGATGAGGCCGGACACTGGTGTCTGCCTGCCCATTGAAAAGCCATGACAACGAGCCGGTTTTCCGTATAAGGGGAACAAAAAAATCAAAATGACCATCACTGTTGAGATCAGCCAGGGTAACCCCGAGAGGAAAACTTCCTGCCGGAATGGCTACTCCAAGCTCTTCCATCTCAAAGGTTTCTCCCTGATTAAGATATAACCAGATGCCATTTTCGCGGCTGACAACAAGATCCTGATAACCATTAGCGTCAACATCCAGTACTGCAGATCCCAGAGTAAAGCCATCACCCTGCTTCACCAGACCCGCCTGGTCTGCTACGTCAATAAAACCATCCTCAGTCAAAACAAAAAGACCATCGGCCTGACGCAGACCACCACCGAGAAAAAGTTCATCCCTGCCGTCGTTATCCACATCAATGATCGCTCCGGCAGCAAAAGGAAGCCCCCGGGACGATTCATAATTATGTAAAAAATCCACCTCAGTCACTGAGAAAACGGGGATCTCCATGTCACCGGCAACATCAGGGTATTTCGGCATCCCATCCCTAACCCCCACAAAAGCAAGAGTCCCGCAAAAGAGGAAAATAGACCCACAAAATAGTAGGATAAAAAAACGTATCATTTCATAGATTAGGAACTACAATTTTTACTATTGCTGAGCCGGAGCTTCACAATTACCTTTCCCTGCCGAACTTCATCAGGCAGAGAAATTATACGAAAAAACAGATTACACAGCACAGTCTCCGGCAAACATCTCCAGTCGACAATTGCAACAGCTCTCCCTTTTATACTATTTTTTTGTCCACCCATGCCGCTTCAACCTAGCATTTATCGACTCATAATCAAAGTGGTATGGATCAAAATTTTCCAGACCTGCTTCTTCAAGTAATCGCTTGTTTTTTTCCTTGGCAGGATTCTCAAAGGCGTGGAGCCACTCCGTATAAAGATGGACACTGCCTGTTTTTTCCGGAGGAGCAGCCCACTCCCCGTCCAGAACCAAAGGACAGACCCATTCAGATATGGAGTCGATGGTTTTTTCCAAAGTTATTTCAAGCTCCCAGCCATCACCTGCATCATACATGTAGGTAAAACACCATTTCAGTGCCTCTTCCAGGCTCTGCAGATCATACTCCGCTTCACTGTATTCACCTTTCATCCCTGTTGCTGAAACGCTGCTGTAAAAAATTTTGCCGACATAAAACTGGTGACTGTGCTCCCCGCTCCAGTCCATACACAGCTGTAGAACCGTATGAAATTCCTCCAGGGTCATCTGTCCGGGTACTTCAATCCTTCTCCAGATAAGAGGGTCAGAGAAAACCAGAGCAACATGAAACTGATACCGGGGTATTTTTTTTTCTGATGCCTTTTTTCCCGGAGTCGCAGATCGTGCTTCGCCCTTACCAAAATCAACCTTTATCAACGTCATAGCTTTCCTCGTCTTATCTCCCTGGTTTCTTCCTGAAGCAGTGTATAACTCTATTTTCACTGGTAACGTCTGCTCCCATCTATACTGCATCTAGTGTTGCTCGATGATAATTGAAGCTGCTCTTTCCCACCAGAATACAATAACCAATAGTTATCTTGAAAGAAAAGACAAGAACACTCCAAAAGAACGTAGTGCTTTTCAGCAGCCAGGCATAAGGTCCGGCAAAAGCCTTGTACAAAATCTCACCAGTGTACCGGGTTAGCTCTTCATCTCGAGTGGTGTCTTTTTCCGTTTACATTTGACTTTTTATTAAAATCTCTTTTATATTCTCTGTTTCTAGCATAGTTGTAACAATCAGCGCTGAACTGAAACATCATTGCACCTCACGGGAGAGAAGAGATGGGGAAGACATTACAGGAACAGCTCCTCCAGATGGGACTGATTGATAAAAAGAAATATCAACAGTCTAAAAAGGAAACCCACGCTCAAAAAAAGGTGCCGCAAAAACAGGAAAACGAAATAGCGGAAATGGCCAAGCAGGCTCTGGCGCAGAAAAAATTGCGTGACCAGCAGCTCAACAAGAAAAAAATTGCTCAACGCGAAGCAAAAGAAGCAACGGCGAAGGCTCGCCAATTGATCGAAACCCACAAAATACAGGTCGACCAGGGAGACATCCCTTATAACTTCAAGCACGAAAACACTATTAAAAAAATCTACCTGCCTAAAAAAACCATCGAAAGTCTGGTGAACGGTAAGATAGGCATCGTCAAGCTTGCCGGACAGTACCAGTTCGTCCCTGCAGATATTATCTATAAAATTCGAAATCTAAACGGAAAAATGGTGGTTCTGTTCAATGTTCCCACGGAAAAAAAAGACGGAGAGACAGACGACGATCCTTATGCCGCCTATACCGTACCGGATGACCTGATGTGGTAGGAATTACATCTCATCGGCAATGGGACTTCTGAAGCCGATCATTTAGTGGCAGCCACAATCACAGCCGCCATGGCACCCTCCACCCACCGCCGCAGCCATCGCCTTAACAATTTCCCGTTCGTCTGGATCCTCCACGCTTAAAACAGTAACGGTAAAATGAAGCTCCAGCGGTAGAGCAGGTGTATCAAGATGCCGCATGAATGGCCGGAAAAGATGGGCAAAAAACGGCTGCAGCTCCTCCTGAGTCAGATGCAAAATAAAGGTATCGCCAACGGCTTTCCCTGCAACAGTAAGCTCAAACGGGACGAGTCCGTTACCTGCAACACCGTAAATAAAAGAGAAAACTCTGCCTGGTTCTTCATGGATTCCTGTTTCGCTATCTTCGTTTCGCAACAAAAGATTTACTTTTTTTGATGGGGATATATTTTTGCTCATCCTGCCTCCATATGCCAGATTTGCACAACATTCCACTTGCAGCAATGTCAAATGTAAACACAGCGTTAATTGTGTCATAAACCACACAATTCATAAATCAACACTCCTGTCAGCAGGAAAAAATCTTCGCCAAAAGGATACTCGAAAGAAAAGATGCATTGAATATAAATTGTTATATATCAAAAATTTAGCAAAAAAAATATCCCAGTTAGCAGCAAAGATCCTGTGAATATTTCTAATTCGGGCCTGTAGTTTGCATTATTAAGAAAGCAACAGGAGAATCTGTCCTTGAAGTTGTTGATCGGCAGCGACTGAGGGTTCTGTAATCCCAACATATCACAGAAGAAGATGCAACTATCAATTCAACAGGCAACCTCTTGGAAAAGCATCACATATAAAGTTGTCGTCCGATGTCTCGGTGAAACAGTGCTGACACTCATTGCTGCGGCCCTTGCCATAATTGACATAAGCTGCATCTGTCTGCTCTTCCTGCTGAAGAAAATACTCCGTTTTTTCCTTTTCGCTGCAGGAATACTTTTGTTTGCTCTATTTTTTATAATTGCATACTGCCTGGTTCTGGGAGTCTCACCCGCCGTCGGCTCCACT
>JAZBNU010000494.1:0-5673 GCA_036350815.1 Desulfopila sp. | reverse complement strand
TAATCCTGCCCTCCTCGGGATCCCAGAAGCGAGTAAGAAGGTGTGCAAGGGTGGTTTTGCCGCTCCCGCTCGGCCCCACCAGGGCAACCGTTGAGTCCACCGGAACGCTCAGGTCAATCTCCGTAACGACATGCCCATGGTCTTTTTTGCTGGAGGAACCCGGATAGGTGAACCCAACTCCCTGGTAGCGTATTGACAGCTCTGCCGGTAAAGGGGCAGAGGTCACGGGAAAATCCACCGTTTTTTCCGCTTCACTCACCTCGAGCAGCCGCTCTGCTGCAGTACGGATCCTGCCAAGCATCTGATATGCAAGAGGCAGAGGTAAAACCGCTTCGAAGGCGGCAAGAACTCCAAAGGTAATCAGTGCCAGTACCGGTGCGGAAAAACGTCCACTCTGCGCCATGGGCTGAGCGGCATACAGCGCACTCAGCGCTGCCAGACCGCTGAACAAGGTGGTTGCAGCAATACCTCCGCCGCTGATCCATGCCATCTTCTCCTGGAGATCGAGAAGACGATCGTTTTCCGCCAGACGTTTGCGGCGATGACGCTGCTCGGCCCCATAGACGGCAAGATCTGCCGCCCCCTGCAGATCTTCAACCAGGTTGGTGCGAAGGACAGCCAGCTGTTGCTGAATTTCTCCACCGACACGGCGGCCAAGGCGTTCGGTCAGCAATGGTGTCAAGAGACCGGCAGCAACGAAAAAGAGAAGAAAAATAACGGCAAGAGACGGTGCCAGCCACCATAGCACCCCTCCCACCACCACCGCCACAGAAATCGCCGCCACGGTTGGCGAGAGAACCCTTACAAATAAAGTATCTAGGACATCTATATCTGTCACAATCCTGTTGAGCAGATCGCCGCTGCGGTGCCGAAGAAGGCTCGCCGGTGCCTGTGGTTCGATGCGCTGATAGAGCCAGACCCGGAGAGTGGAAAGCAGCCGCAGGGTCGTCTCATGCGAAACCACCCGTTCGGCATAACGCCCAGCGGTGCGCAACATGGCAAAGCCGCGAACTCCACCACTGGGAGTATGAATATCAAAATAGATGTTTGCCGCCAGAGTTAAACCGGCAACCGCTGTAGCGCTGAGGAACCACCCGGAAAGTGCCAGCAGACCGATTCCGGCAAGCAACGTGACTATTGCTGCAGCAGTGCCCCAGAAAGCCCAGAGACGATGAGGCAGCAAGAGTTTGACAAAAGGAAACAGCTCTCTCATCTCACCGCCCCTTTTTTTTTGTTGCCAGACGGGCATAATCGCCATTCATTTCTATCAATTCAAGGTGCGTTCCCTGCTCGACAACTTTGCCTCCTGCCATCACCACAATCCGGTCAGCCAACTGGGCGGTATCGAGACGGTGGGTGAGCATTATGACTGTTTTTCCCTTAACCAGCTGTTTGAGGCTGGCCATGATGAGCCGCTCGTTTTCCAGGTCGAGCCCTGCTGTCGGTTCATCAAGAAGAACCAGTGCCGCATCACGGGTAAAGGCACGCGCCAGAGCCACCCGCCTGGCCTGTCCTCCGGAAAGCTGCATACCCTGTTCACCGGCCGGGGTTGCAAGCCCCCGGGGAAGCTGTCCGACAGGTTCAAGGAGACGGGCCTGCCGGGATGCAGCGGTGATTTGCGACATCTCCATTTCGGGATTCTCCAGGGCGACATTCTCGGCCAGGCTGCCGAAAAAGAGCTGCGGCTGCTGAGGCACCCAGGCAATCCTGCGACGCCACTCATCCAGCTTGAGATCTGTGAGCGAAACCCCGTTGATTAGAATTTTTCCCTGCTGAACCGGATAAAAACCCAGAAGCAGGTTGAGCAGAGTGGTTTTCCCGGCACCGCTGGGACCAACTACGGCGAGCCACTCACCTGCCTGGACGTCCAGGCTAAGTCCGGCAATTGCCGGGGTGCCGCGCTGGGAAAAATCATGCTGGAGCTCATGTATTTGCAGCGTTACCCGATCAGCAGAAGCAAGCACTTTGGTTCCGTCCCGGCATTGGCCTGCCGGTGGATCGAGCAGCAGCGCACTCAGTTCTACGGCGGCGCCTAGAGCTTCAGCCCGGGCGTGATAATGGGTACCGAGTTCGCGCAGCGGCAGATAAAGTTCGGGCGCGAGCATCAGGAGAAAAAGGCCGCTGCGCAAAGTAAGCTCCTGGCCGTATAGACCAAAATCGAGAAAGTGAAGGTAGCTCAGGCCAAGGAAAACTGCAGTCATGGCAATTGCCACCGAAGTGAGAAATTCAAGCACCGCCGAGGAGAGGAAGGCCACGCGAAGCACCGCCATGGTCCCTTTGCGATAGCTTTCGGAAGATGCGGCGATACGCACCGATTCTTCCTCAGAGCGCTGGAAGAGCTTCAGGGTGGTCAGCCCCCGCAAGGTATCGAGGAAATGGGCGCTCATACGCGAGAGCAGTTGAAAATTCTTCTGATTGAGCGATTCCGCGCCACGCCCGATCATAATCATCATCAGCGGGAAAACGGGGGCAGTGATCAGAAAAATAAGTCCCACCGCCCAGCTGACACTGAAGGCGATGCCGATAATAGTAATGGGGACAATCAGAGCAAGAATCTTTTGCGGCAGGTAGTGGGCGAAATAGCCGTGCAACCCCTCCACTCGATCCAGCACCGTATCCGTCAGTGGCCCGCTCTGTTTCTCCTGGACAAAGGCCGGCCCACCAGCGGCAAAATGATCCAGGAGCCGGTGGCGGACATGACGCCGCACCAAGGTGGACGAGCGCTGGCCGCAGACTTCACGGCCCCAGGCCGACAGCGCACGGAAGGCAACGACTACAGCAAGAAGTGCAAAGAGAAACCATTCACGGTCGGCACCATCAATCACCGCGCAATGAATGAGATGTGCAAGCAGTCCGGCCTGAATGATGGCGCCCAGACCACTGCACCCGCCCAGGAGAACGGTCAACCGTACTGGACGATGGCAGCAGTGATGCAATGAATGCAGCCATGCAATAGCCTTGGAGTTGGAATCACAAGACACCTATAGCTCAATCTCCTCACCATACTGCATTACTCTGGCTTTCTTCCCGATGGCCTCAACTTTCTCCCTGAAAACCTCAGGATCCGCCTCGATTACCGGAAAGGTATTGTAATGCATGGGCACGGCAACTAAGGGATTCGCCAGTTGCACCGCCTTAACCGCGTCATCAATACCCATGGTAAAGTTATCGCCGATGGGAAGGAGCATATAGTCGATCCTGTTCATTTCGCCTATCAGCTTCATGTCGTAAAAAAGACCGGTATCACCTGTATGATAGACCGTCTTGCCGTCGGCAGTGAGAAGAACTCCCGCCGGTTCCCCGCCATACGTATTGTCAGGCGTCATTGACCCATGATGGGCAATGGTAAACTTCAATCTTCCGAACGGAAAGGTGTAGCTGCCCCCAATATGCATGTTGTGGGCACGAAAGCCTTTGTCACTGCAATAGTCGGCAAGCTCATTGACGCAGATAAAAAGCGAGTCACACCGTTTACCGATCTTGAATGCATCGCCGAGATGATCTCCGTGGGCATGGGTGAGAACGATAAAGTCCGCATTGATCTCACTGGATTTAACCGGCGATGTCGGACAATCGTCCAGAAAAGGGTCGATGAGTATGCCCTGCCCTGCTGCGGTGGTGATTTGGAACGAAGAGTGAGAGAAGTATCGTAATTTCATCTGGTTTCCATCCTGATATATAATCATGGTTTACGGATCTTTCGCCAGGCTTCCCGGCGCAAAATCCGGGGAGGCTTATCCCGGTTTACTCGGGAAATAAGCAAACACTGCATAACCATACCATATAAAAACAGAGACAACAAATGGCCACCGTATCCGTTCTACGTGAAAGGATCATGGTAAATTTCCCACTCAATTTTTTCATAGCCCCCTCTTCCCCCACCTTCTACCGTCTCAATACTGACAAAATTTCCAAAATACCCGAAAGCCATATATGCCGTTCCCGGCTCTTTAGGCAGGGTAGCGCTAAAGCTTGTTCTCTTCGAGAGCATATTGTATCTGGAAATATTCGGCCGAAGAGTATGCCGGCTAATGACCACACCCTCACTATCAAGAAGATAGAGATAAATATAGAGATAGTCGGCCAGAGGAAAGGTATTGGTAACACTTGTGCTTATTTCGACAGAGCCGCTGAGCCGGAGCACAGCATCTTTTTTAACCAGGCCGTAATGAATGGAAAGATCATCGGTAGACCACGTTACATTCTCTGTTGTGCTTTGCAGGTCGATCCGTTGATCTGCGATCACCGTATCTCCGATATGGTGCCTGGGAACCATGGCGCATGACGACAAGAGAAGAGCTGCTACAACAACACTTCCCATAAAAAATTTCTCAATACATGTTTTCATCGTGTCTCTCTGGGTTCAGTTCTTCTGAAAAATGATCTTAGGAAAGAAGATAAAACATGTTTAAAGCAGGTTCTACACATATTCCTGCTTCCCTGACCAGAGGGAGGCAATGATGTGTTGAGAATCCAGACCCTCTGCGACTCTATCGCAGCTTGTGCTTACATATAGCACAGTCACCCGGGTTTCAGCAGATATCTGTAATAGGGAGAGATATGAGGAAATTTTCGTCATCCTGCATATGGCAGTAAAGACAGCAGCGAAATATCTGGTTGTATCGACTATTTCCAGCCCCTCAGATTCTAACCTGAATATTTCATGAAATATCCAGGCTAAGGGGCTGAAAATTGATGGGAAAACCATATGTAATCTTTACAAGCAAGGCGGATCAGGCGTGCGCAACTTTAGCCTCATCTCGCCTATTCTTCACTCGCTGCATCCACCATACCAGGCCGACAACCACGACCCCGATACCGTCTGTAATGAAGGTCGGCCAGTAAAGAAGCACTGTTGCCGGTGCCAAAAGCATCCACTCAAAAATTGTGGTGCGGCGAATCCAATAGCCCATCATCAGGGCAGAGAAGGCAATAGTCCCGAGAAACGCCGAAAAGAATGAGGAAAAAATCCTGTAAGGCGTCGGCGTTATTTCACTGCGAACGATTGTCGCTCCGGACTCGACCATTGAGCCTGGCGAGGAGTATATCTGCACAACCTTGGCATCTCTTTTGGCTTTGATCTCCTGGGTTTTGTCTCCCATCTGCACCAAAGCCACAACATCGCCCTTACTGTAATCCTGTCCTTCTTTGACGTTAACCTGCAAAACAGTCGCGAAAGGGGCCTCGCTTTGCGGCATTTTCACCTCAACAATTTTCCCTTGGAACAATATGGATGGGGTAAAGGCAAAAAGCAGCGGCATAACATAGAGCATTTTGGCGAACTTAAATGCTGTCCAGCCGGTTTTCCAGGGATCCGAACCTGCTATTGCCGCACCGGCATAGGCGGCAACGCAGACAGGTGGAGTAATATTGGAATCCTGGCTGAGCCAGTAAACAATCTGATGAGCAACAATGGCTGCAACCCCGAAGGCCCCGAGGGCAGGGACAGCCAGAACCGCTACGATAAGATAGGAAGCCGTAACCGGAACACCCATGCCGAGAACCAGCGAGGCCAGGGCGATAAGAATTATAGCCAACAGGAGGCTGTTTCCGGCCAGGGCTATGATAAGATCAGAGAATTTTAATCCCATGCCTGTCAGAGAAATAACACCGACAATTACTCCGATTACCCCAACAGTCGCACCAATGAGCAAGGTATTGCGCGCTCCGGTC
>JAZBNU010000493.1:0-9852 GCA_036350815.1 Desulfopila sp. | reverse complement strand
CGGGTGTCTGCAGCCAGGACGGCTGCAGTCAAGCCCCCATGGAAGGGTTTATGGCGTCCCGTGAAAAGAGTGATCCTGCCCCATAGGGCTTGCTGATCTTTAGGGGTAATCAGAAACCTTTTTCTACTTGCTCAATTTCCTTTTGTTCCTTACAGTAAAGCACCAGACTTATGGCACATCATTTATCCGACCACAATCAACATATCGTCTCCAGAGCTCAGATAAACAATGACTTTTATCTATGAACGGATAACCTATATTTTCGATCCGCTGCATCATTTGTGGGAGAATGCCAGAATTCACAAGAAAATATCGGTTGGACTGGTCATTTTTTTTCTTGCAGCATTGATTCTTATCGAGCTGAAAAGACAAGGATTCCTGCCCCAGGAGATAGCTGATGTAGTTCCGAAAAACCATTTTTTTGCAGTTCAGTATGCCTTTACTGTGGTTCTTGTTCTTGAGGTCATCAGTCTGATATTCACCCTGCCCTGTTCCTTTTCCCGCTCTGTTGGGAAACAATTTGAAATTCTGGCTCTTATCCTCATCCGAAATGCCTTTAAAGAACTGGCGCAGCTTCCCGAACCGGTGACCTTTGAGAACAGCAAACACGCCATTCTCTATATAATATCTGATGGCTTCGGCGCACTGCTGATCTTCGCCCTGCTCGGACTCTATTATTATGTCCAGTCGAAGGCTGCAGATGACAGCATGAAACCGACTGATCTCTTCAGTTTTGTCGCTGCCAAAAAAGGAATCGCGCTGATACTTCTCGGTCTCTTTTGTTATATGGGAATCAATAGCTCCGTATTAACCCTGACAGGCCAGGAACATACCGATTTTCTCCATGACTTCTATACACTTCTCATCCTGACAGATATTCTGGTAGTGCTTATATCCCAATGCTTTCACCCCTCCTTCTATACGGTCTTCCGCAATTCGGGATATGCACTGGCTACGCTGTTGATCAGACTTGCGCTGGCAGCTCCGCCGTTTTACAATGTGCTTCTAGGCGCTGCAGCGGCAGCCTTTGCCATTCTGCTCACCATGCTGAGCAGCCGGCCTTATATTTTAAAAAGATTCAAACACTGATGATCCCGCATTGCAGTTACCGTAGAACGTACGCGAGAAAAGACGCAGCCTAAAAACAACGGCCGGCATTTTTTAAAAACCGGCAATGATAAACTCTTGGGAGAGGTAAGATGCGCAGGCTGATTCGCTGGGGTGTGTTTTTTGTCATTGTTATTACAGGAGCCTATTTTATCTGGGAGAAAACCAGACCTCAGCCTGTTGAGATTACTGTCAAACCGGTTCTTCGCGGTACAGTTGAGGAAACAGTTGCCAACACCCGCGCAGGTACTGTGGAAGCCTGCCGCCGCGCCAAACTCTCACCGAGCATCGGCGGACAGATAGCTTCACTTCCCATCAAGGAAGGAGATTTCATCAAGGCCGGCACCCTTCTACTGGAAATCTGGAATGAAGATCTCAAAGCCCAGCTCGTTCTGGCCGAAAGAGAGACGGAGGTAGCCCGAGCTCAGGCCGAATCAGCCTGTCTCACCGCAGAAGAAGCAAACCGCCAGGCCCAGCGGACGAAAAGACTCTTTCAAAGCAATGTTGCTACAGAAGAGCAGACCGACCGTGCCGTTACCCAGGCAAAATCATTACAAGCCCAGTGCAATGCTGCTCAGGCTAACGCCCGTATGAGTCTTGCACGCATTGATGTAGCCCGGGCAAACCTGTCCCGAACCAGGCTGATTGCTCCTTTTGATGGTGTGGTAGCAAAGATTGAGGGGGAACTCAACGAATACGTGACGCCTTCTCCAGTTGGAGTTCAGACACCCCCTGCTGTCGATCTTATTGAAAACAACTGCTTTTACGTCTCCGCTCCCATCGATGAGATGGACGCCGCCGCCATCCGCCCAGGTATGCAGGCAAGAATCACCCTCGATGCCTATAAAGATCGACATTTCTCAGGTACAGTGCGCCGTATCGCTCCTTTTGTCCTCGATCTCGAAAAACAGGCACGAACTGTCGACATTGAAGCTGCCTTTGCCGGAGAGGAAATCATTCAAAATCTGCTTGCCGGCTACAGTGCCGATATCGAAATCATTCTTGCTACCAGCCCGGAAACTCTCTATATTCCTACAGAAGCTCTTGTTGATGGAGATACAGTATTTGTTTTCAACAAAGAGCAGCAGACTGTCCGGCAGACCATCGTGACCAGGGGTCTCTCCAACTGGTCCCTTACTGAAGTTGTCGGCGGATTGAAGGAAAACCAGCTGGTGGTTACCAATATCGACAAGCCTGGCCTTAAAGACGGGGTTAAGGCAATTCTCTCAGAGTCCAGTCCATGATTAGACTTTCTGCCATCCAAAGAGATTTTCAGGTCGGCGACGAACGTGTACAGGCACTGAATGATGTGAGCCTGAAGATTAGCTCAGGAGAGTATGTGTCCATTATGGGTCCTTCAGGTTCAGGCAAATCAACACTTCTGAACATCATCGGACTGCTCGATCGTCCGAACGCTGGGACCTATCTGTTCGAGGGAGAAGACGTCACGGCACTCAACGATAGCCAGCAGACTGTGCTGCGGCGTCACAAGATTGGTTTTGTGTTTCAGTTTTTTCATCTAATCCCGAGAATGTCAGCTGCTGAAAATATCGAGCTCCCCATGATCCTCGCCGGTCTAGACACAGCAATGCGCAAACAGCGGGTTGGCGAAGCTCTGGCCTCATTCAGTCTGACAAATCGGGCCGGTCACCGCCCGGATCAGCTTTCCGGCGGTCAGCGGCAGCGAGTTGCAATAGCCAGAGCCACAGCAATGAAGCCGCATATTCTCCTTGCCGATGAACCAACCGGAAATCTCGACAGGGTCTCCGGACAGGAAGTTATTGCTATCCTCGAAGAACTCAACCGGAACCAGATAACTCTGATTATGGTCACTCACGATCCGGAAATCGGAGACCGCGCTGGAAGACAGATCAAAATGGTCGATGGCCGGATCGACATTGACCGGCAGAAAAAAGCCGCAATACCGTCGGATGAAATTTAGAGACAGCATATATTTTGCCGTTAAGGCCTCCACCGGCTATCCTACCAGAACTCTGTTGATGCTCCTCGCCATGGCCATCGGGGTTGGATCGGTCGTCCTTCTTTCCACTCTTGGAGAAAGTGCCAGGCACTACGTTACCGGCCAGTTTTCATCCCTGGGTACCAACCTTCTGATTGTCCTTCCCGGACGTTCTGAGACAGTTGGGGGACCGCCGCCACTGCTTGGAGTCACTCCTCGGGATCTGACCCTGGAAGACGCCATGGCCCTGCTGCGCTCTTCCTCCATCCGATATGTAGCCCCAATCACTCTCGGCGCAGCGCCGGTTTCAAGGGAAGGCAGACAGAGAGAAGTGACTGTCCTTGGTTCAACGCCGCATCTTTATCACGTGCGCCAGCTGACCATGGCCCAGGGCAGATTCCTTCCTGCAGGAGATCCAGCCCGCGCCAGCTCTTTCTGTATACTGGGTCACACAACCAAGGAAGAGTTGTTCGGCTCTGCTCCAGCCCTCGGTGAAACCGTCCGTATCGGTGATCGACGCTTCCGTATCCTCGGTGTGTTGTCTCCCAAAGGTGAGTCGGTCGGCCTGGACATAAGCGATGTCGTTATCATACCCGTGGCCTCGGCCCAGGCCCTGTTCAACACTTCCTCGCTTTTTCGCATCATGGTAGAGGCAGTTGATCGCGATGCCATACCACGAGCCAGACAGACCATTACCCGAATTATCCGGGAGCGCCATGATGGTGAGGATGATTTCACCATTATCAGTCAGGATGCCATTCTTGCCACCTTTGACCGCATCTTTCTGGCCCTTACTCTCACTGTAGCCGGTATAGCTGCCATCAGTCTCGCCGTGGCCGGTATTCTCATAATGAATGTCATGCTCATTGCCGTGTCCCAGAGGAAAAGTGAAGTCGGGCTGCTTAAAGCAATAGGTGCTCCCGCCTCCCAGATTATGATCCTTTTCCTTGCCGAATCTGCATTTCTTTCCGTTATCGGCGCAGCAGCCGGTCTTATCCTTGCCGGAATCGCCACGGCGGTACTCTCCCGCATCTTTCCCGACTTCCCTCTCATCGTTCCGCTTTGGTCCCTTTTTGCAGCAGTAGGTGTTTCTATTGTCACAGGCCTGATCTTTGGGGTAGTTCCTGCCCGGCGGGCCGCTCTGCTCAACCCGGTACAATCCCTTTCCCGGCGGTGAAACCATGCGGCTTTACGATCTCATTAAAATGTCCATGAGGTCTCTGGTTGACCAGAGAATGCGTAGCTTCCTTACCATCCTCGGCATTGCTGTAGGCATCGCTTCCGTGGTGTTGCTGACATCTATCGGAGAAGGGGTCCATCGCTTTACCCTTGCCGAATTCAGTCAGTTCGGCACCAATCTTCTCAGTGTCAATCCGGGCCGTTCCACAACAGTAGGAATGCCGGGAGCACTTATCAACAATATCCGCCCATTGAGCATTGCCGACGAGCAGGCAATACAAAAAATCACTGGGGTGATCGACACTGTTGCCCTGGTTCAGGGCAACGCCGCGGTCGAGTTTGACAAGCAGCGTCGCCACACAAACATTTTCGGAGTGGGCCCAGCTGTCCCTACAGTATGGCAGATCGGAGTAATCAAAGGTCGTTTTCTTCCATCAGACGACAGTGATGCCGCCCGGGCTTTTGCTGTTCTTGGCAGCAGAGTTGCAAGCGAACTGTTTCATGGACAGAGTCCCCTGGGCCATCTGGTCAGAATCGCCGGTGAGCGTTACCGCGTTATCGGGGTTATGGAATCAAAGGGACAGATGCTGGGATTCGATCTTGATGATGCCGTCTATATTCCTACAATCCGGGCCATGAGTCTTTTTAACCAGCAGAGCCTGATGGAAATAAATGTGCTCTACCAGTCCGGCCTGCAATCACAAACCATTGCTGATAGGGTAAAAAAATTACTCATTGAGCGCCATGGTACTGAGGACTTCACCATAACTACCCAGGAAGAAATGCTTAAAGTTCTGGGATCAGTGCTGGATATTCTCACCCTTGCAGTGGGTGGGCTGGGAGCAATATCGCTGTTGGTAGGCGGCGTCGGAATCATAACCATAATGACCATCGCGGTCACCGAGCGGACTCCGGAAATCGGCCTTCTCCGAGCCATCGGCGCCGATCGTGGCCAAATCCTTTTGCTCTTTATAGGTGAAGCGGTAGTACTTGCCGGTATTGGAGGGTTGGCCGGACTTGTCCTTGGTGCCGGAACCGCATGGCTTCTCGGTGTTCTGGTTCCCGCTTTGCCGACCCATACTCCCTGGCTTTATGCAGTCTATGCCGAAGTACTCGCCGCAGTAATAGGTCTTATGGCAGGTGTCCTGCCGGCCCGCCATGCTGCCGGGCTTGACCCGGTCGAAGCATTACGGGCGGAATAGGTGATAGATGATGGTGATACATCATTGCTTTGTAAGTCCCTCAATCTGGTCCGCAAATTCATTTCCATCAACCGCCAACATAAAGCAGCCTATTATTTTCAAGCGTCCTCTCAGGCAATTCCGTATCTTTCAAGGTGCTGCCCTCGAGGTGCTCTCTGGTTTTTCTTCCATAACAGATGGTCCTCGTCCTTGCAGGAATATGCATCAAACCAGCTTTTCCTTGCCTGGTTTATCGTGCATCTCCATAAAGCCCTGAGAGAAAGTGATTCATCTGTTTATACCACCACGGCCAGTCGTGATTGACATCATGGCCCCAATAGTCAATCCAGGCAGGAATATTCTTCTCTCTCAAGAGAGCATCGAGGACTCGAGTGTCCTCAAGCGCCTCGTCTTCCCAGGGGCCCTGCCCTGTACAGACAACAATGGTGCTGCATCGAAACCACTCAAGGTACCATGGATCGGCCAAGCCGGGAAGGTAGCTCAAGGGTGAATTGAGATAGACAGCCGCGAGGTCTGAGCCGTTCATGCCGAACTCATGACGGTCAAGCCGATACAGGCCGCTCAGGGCAATGGTTCCTGCAAAAAGATTTGGGTGACGCAGAAAAAAATTGACCCCATGATAGGCTCCCATACTGCAGCCGTTGGTCATGATCCGCAGGTCACTGCCTGCTTTACAGTGGTTGCGGATAAAGGGCACGACTTCCAAGGTGACATACCGGTCGTAGCGTTCGTGACGGTCATTTCGTTCAGCGGGGGATACGGAAAAATCATACCAAGTGAAATTATCAACACTGTCAACACAGTACAGCTTGATGCGACCCTCTTCAATAAATGAAGCAACGGCATCGATCATGCCCATGCCTTCATAGTCAAAGTAGCGCCCGCGGGAGCAGGGAAATACAATAAAGGGCTGTCCCCAGTGACCATAAACCTTGACGGCCATATCTCTATCCAGCTGCGGACTATACCAGTGATGCTCTTCACTCTGCATGACGGTCCCTATCTGGCTTCATGGATATAGCGGATAATCTCTTCGAGCTGTACCAGCTCGCTGCAACGAAAGATATAGCCAGTATCACCCAGTGCACTACTGAACACGCCCGGTACTGATACTGTTGTGACAATATGTTCTCCAAACGCGGCCATCAGCTCATCATGACCGTGGACATAGGAACAACTGTTCTTGCGACTGGCATAACAGCAGTGGTATTTGCGCTGATAGTCAAGCGGTGCAGCCCCCGTCATCATGACTTGGGCCCAGAGACGATAGACATCAATATCACAGGCATAGTTGAACATGTCGGTGGTGTAGCCTCCAGGAGGACGCATGTTGACTTCAAGGGCAGTATATTTGTCGGCTGCGTTCCTGAAAAATTCAATATGAAAAAACCTCTCCCTGACATCAAAGGCTTTGACGCATTTCATGCCTGCCTGATAAAGGGCATCCGGTATCTGTCGAAGTGAATAATAAGCAATATGACGAGCCTCGTTGACGGTCTCCATGATCCCCTGACTAAATTGATGGGAAGTAGAAAAGACCAGGTTGCCAGCAGCATCGGCCAGGCCGTCAAAGGAGACAATAGTCCCCTCAATAAACTCCTCCATGATATACTGGGTCTTAGGCGTGCCTTGAAAAAACCTGTCCAGTTCCTCTTCATCACCAATGAGATGTGTATCGAGGGCACCTACACCTGCATCGGGTTTGACGACAACGGGATAACCAGTGATTGCGGTCAGCTCTTTTGCCTCTTCAAGAGTTGCCACAACCCGGCCTGTGGCAACCGGGATTCCTGCTTCCCTGAAACGTTTTTTCATCATCGACTTGCGCTTGATGACATCAATATCACCGCCTCGCACCCCGCCAATATTAAAATCATCACGGATTTTTGCCTCAGTGGCCAGCCAATACTCATTGAGAGATTCAAAGCGGTCAATCTTACCGTAACGGTGGGTGAAATAGCCGCAGGCACGGACCAGCCCATCATAATCATGCATATCATCGAGCCGGTAGTATTCAGTCAGCGATTCCTTGACTGCACCCTCCAGTTCGTCATAGGGTGCATCGCCAATCCCTAAGACATTACCACCAAGCATTTTTAGATTTTTGCAGAAAAGATGATAATGATAGGGAAAGTGAGGAGAGAGATAGACAAGATTCATAATAATCCCGATAATTAGTAATAATACTGCTCATAATCCATGACTCTTTCATGCCAGACTGTTACTACATATAAGCAAGGAAGATACGTTTTCCATAGACTTTCTTAAAGAGCAAATAGGTGGAAACTGCAACTGTTTTAACGTGTCACGGCAAAAAATATATAAAAAAAACACACCAAAAAAAACAGGAGAGAGCAGCGGAGGAAAAGATATTTTGGGTAGTCAGAACATATGTTTGAATGATTATGGTATCGCAATATGTCCCAGAAACTGAAGAGGCAGCGCGATAATTCAACGAGCGATGAAGCTTAACCGCCGGAGGCCATACCTTCCCATAGGCACAGTTTCTCCCGGCAATACTGCCGTGAAGACCCAGGTGACAGACAGAATGTTGTAAAGATGATCGTCTAAAACAAATCTTCTACCTTCCCATATTAGCCGGCAGAAAAGGATTCCAGGGGAAGTCTCGGTCATTGGTACAGCCGTCGGTATGGACTTGCAGACGCTGAAACATATCTTTGAATCGTTCTTCACCATCAACGAGGCCGGCAAGGGAACCGGCCTGGGGCTGTCGACCATCTACTGCATTGTCAAGCAGCTTGGGAAGAGGGAATTTACATCTATTCAGAGATCAACCGGGGGAAGGTGTCAAAATCTATTTTCGCTGGGTAAAAGGGGCGTGCACAACCACGGAACCATCCCAGTTGAGGAAGGTGAGGGTTGCCAACGGCTATAAGATCATCCTGGTGGTTGCTCTGCTCGAGAGTCTCGGCTACAGGGTCCTGACCGGGGACCTGTCTGTGAGCTGTCAGCAGAAGGATTTATCCTGTACCCTGTAGACTCTGGCGGATAGCCGCCAGCAGCACCTTGGGCTGAACCGGCTTCTGGAGAAATCCGGCCCCAGCCTCATGAATACCCTTGGCGTAAATTATATCCGCCGTGTAGCCGCTTGAAAAAACAACCGGCACCCGGACATTCATCTCTCTGATTCTATCCAGACACTCCTTGCCGTTCATCCGAGGCATGACAACATCGAGCAGCAGCAGATCAACCTCCTCCTTATGCAGGGTGAATTTTTCCACCGCATCCTGACCATCGACGGCCTCAATGACAGTATACCCGAACTTCTGCAGCATGGAACAGATCAGGTTTCGGACATCTTCATCGTCCTCGGCCACCAGGATGGTCTCAGTTCCGCCAATGAACGTAGTCTTTGCCTTGTCGTCGTTACTCTTCTCAGGTTGTTCAATAACAGGCAGATAGATCTTAAAGGTCGTGCCATTTCCAGGTTCGCTGTAGACGTGAATGTGGCCCTTATGCTGTTGGACAATGCCATAGACGGTCGACAATCCTAACCCCGTGCCCCGCCCGACCTCCTTGGTGGTGAAGAACGGCTCGAAGATTCGCTGGAACATGGCTTCGTCCATTCCGATGCCGGTGTCGGACATTGCAATAACAGCATAATTGCCAGGCTCAAGCACATTGGGAAAGCCGCCGCTCCGAGGAATCACTCCTGTCAGGCTCGTCTCTATGGTAAGCAAACCGCCCTCAACCATGGCGTCACGAGCATTGATAGCCAGATTGAGGAGAATCTGCTCTATCTGGCCGCTATCCGCAAGGATCACCAGGTCACGATCAGCCAGTATGACATTGAAGTCGACATCCTCACCGATTATCCTGGCCAGGAGTTTTTCCACTCCCCTCACTATACCGTTGAGATTAATGAGTTGGGGATTATTAAGTTGCTTTCGGGAAAAAGCAAGCAGGCTCCTGGTGAGATTGGCAGCCTTTTCCGACGAAGTGAGGATCTGCTCGACATATTCCTCCAGGTCGGTATCTGGGGGCATTTTTAGCTTGAGCAGATTTGCGTAACCAAGAATAGCTGTCAAAATATTATTGAAATCATGGGCAACGCCACCGGTAAGAATGCCGATAGCCTCCATTTTCTGGGAATGACGCAAATGCTCTTCCAGCCGTTTTTGCTCGGTGACGTCTTCCAGCACACCGTCGCTGTACTCCAGGCGTCCTTCATTATCACAATGGGCCACTGCTGTCACAGAACACCAGATGCGGGTACCGTCTTTTTTCCGCATGGCAATAAGGCGGTCCTTTACAAAACCCTTGGTACGCATTTCTTCCAGGAATTTACGGCGATCCTCTATGTCCGTGTAAAGCTCAGCCACCGAGATCTCACAAAAATCCCGTACCGAGCCATACCCGAATATCTTGGCCATAGCCGTATTG
>JAZBNU010000492.1:0-17408 GCA_036350815.1 Desulfopila sp. | reverse complement strand
AGCAACGCCCTTGTATACATTGGCCAGAATCTTCGAATACCGGAGAGTGCTCCCCGAGCGAAAAGGGCAAAAACCTCAGCCCGACAACCTCCTACGAAAACTATAGCTGCAAAAACCACCCTACGAGAAACAAACAAAACACTTCCGGAAGCAAAACCCGATTCCCCCCCCGAAGTATCATCAAATTACATTCTCACAGTTACCAAAACCTTCGTGCAAAACGGCATCTCCTTTGGTGAAATACTTGTCCAGCCAGAGGAGTCCCTGGGGCTGTATTCAGAATGGCTCGAGGTACCCGAAAGCTTTATTTACAGCACTAACGGAATCCCTGCAGATGCTTTCATTCATGCCGGGCGAAGGCTTGTAGTTCCTTTCGTGGCTGTCTCCAAGAAAGAGTTTGAAAACAGACGCAAACACTTCCATAAAGAGACTGAGGAAGAATTTTTCAGTTCCTATAAAATTACGGGATTCAAAAAATATATGGTCGCTGCCGGAGACACTCTCTGGCAGATCAGCCGCGACAAATTCGATCTCCCGCTCTGGCTCCTAAAACGTTACAACACAGACCTCAGCTATGAGGGTCTCTTCTCAGATCAATATCTGCAGATCCCCATAATCGAGCCGTTATAATTCTTTCCGGTAGTTTAGAACTGCAATGTCCTCTCAGCAGCACTATACTGTTGTATATTTCTCATGCCTGCTGCATATTGTCTCTTTTCTTTTTCAACCGGTATTGAAATTGAATATTTCCTACTCTTTAAGAGGCTGAATATGTATAATTACCTATACGAATTTTTAAAATAGCCTTGCACTTCTTCTGGACACGGGGAAATCCGGCAGCGGCTTCAACAGCCCGCAAAATCGCAGGCTAAGTTTCAAAGGCACCATTATGGGAGGCTCAATGTCAACTTCCGCCAGAAAAATTATTAGAAAATTCAACAATATCAAGACACTTCCTCATGTAGTAACACGACTTTCCGTACTCATCAATGATGAGGAATCCACCATGAAAGATTTTGAGGATGTAATCAAAATGGACCCAACACTGGTGGTGCGCCTGCTCCGTCTGGTAAACAGCCCATACTACGGTCTGGCTCAAAAAGTCGACTCCATCAGCAGAGCAGTAGCATTCATAGGCATGAAAAACCTCTATAGCTTAGCAGTCACAGATGCTCTGAAAAATATTTTTACCTCAACCGACAATGACAGCAGTATCTATTCACGTAAACAGTTATGGATGCATTGTGCCGCTGTCAGTATCTGCAGCAAAGTTCTGGCAGAAAGACTCTTTGGAATCAATGGAGAAGATGCCTACCTGTGCGGCATTCTGCACGATTTCGGAATTATCGTCGAAGAGCAGGTAGCTCCACAGGCTTTCCTCAAAGCCTGTGAAACCTATGACCGTAAAACCTCTATCGATGCTTTCGAACGAGAGCTTCTCGGCACTGACCATTGCGAAATTGGATACCTTCTGACAAAAGAATGGCAAATGGCAGAAGATATTCAGGTAGCGATTCGCGATCACCACCTTCTTCTAGAGGAAGTCGTCCCGGAAAGCCTGACCGGTATCATCCAACTTGCAGAATACCTGACGGCTCAACTTGGTTACACCGCATTGCAGGGGGCAACGGTCACTCTCTCTCCAGACCTGGTAGAGCATATTCAGGAGAATATGGATGAATACGAGGTTCTTCTGGAAGACCTCCCAGAAGAAATGGAAAAAGCACAGGATCTTTATGGTTTCACTCAGGTGGACAAATGACCGATCCCATCTCTCTTTTCAATAAAACACAGGTGTTCGAAAAAGAGACGGCCCAACTGGTCGAATTTCTAGAGGAAATTTTTCCGACAGGCCGGTTCAGTATCCTCAAGAGTCCAAGGAATGAGTCGCTTGCCTCTCCGTCAAATGATCCACCCACCCTCGGCAAATCCGAGAAGATGCAAGCAGGCGGCGGCACAGGAAAAAATAGTGATACTATTTCATCTTTGCCTACCGATGACATCTGTCTGCCAATTCCACAATACAACTGTCGCCTTCACTACAGCGACAAAGAAAGCCAGACAGTCTATCCCGGCCTGCGGAAGCACCTGCAATCAGAGATTGCCCGTTTTTTTACCCAACAGGAGAACGAAAAACTAAAAAAAACCCTGTCTATCCAGAAAAAGCAGTTTGGCAGAAAATTTCAGGTACTTGACAACAAGTACCAGGATATGCTTATTGAAACGCAAAAAAGCCACCAAATCATTCAAGAGCAGCAGGAACAATACTCCAGGACCCTCCAGTCGGAAATAGCCCGTCAGACCAAAGAACTGCGTGCATCGAAACGTGCCGCCGAAGCTGCAAATGTGGCAAAAAGCCAGTTTCTCGCAGCCATGAGCCACGAAATCCGTACACCCATGAACGGCGTTATCGGTTTTACCGATATACTCCTGACCACCGAACTCAATGAAGAGCAGAGAGACAGCGCACTTACTATTAAACGCAGCGGAGACGCCCTGCTGAGCATTATCAATGACATTTTAGATTTTTCAAAAGTTGAAGCAGGGCAGATGTCTCTCGAGGCCATAGATTTCGATCCCGAAATAACCGCCCATGATGTATGCGAGCTCATCAAACCAAGGATAGCAGGAAAACCGATTGAAGTCATCTGCCGTATCGACGAACGTCTCCCCGCATATGTCAGTGGTGATCCCGGGAGGTATCGCCAGGTGCTCATTAACCTGCTGGGCAATGCGGCCAAATTTACCGAAAAAGGTGAACTTGAGCTTGCCGTCGAAGTAGAAAAGGAAACAGAAAATGAAATTTTTCTGCACAGCAGCGTACGGGATACCGGAGTAGGCATTGCAAGGGACAAGCTTCAGACCATTTTCGAGCCGTTTAAACAGGCTGATGGCACTACTACCCGCAAATATGGCGGAACCGGTCTAGGGCTTTCTATCAGTAGAAAGATTGCTGCACTAATGGATGGTGAAGTCTGGGCCGAAAGCGACCTCGGCAAAGAAACGATTTTTCACTTCACCGCCAAAATGAAAAAATCACACAAACAGGCCAAATTCTTCACTCTTGATAAACAGGTGGCAGGGTCGAAAATTCTTATTGTCGACGATAACCACAGAAGCTCGGAAATCCTTCACAATACCCTCAGTCGCGCTGGTTTCAAGCCGGAAGTTGAAAACAAGGCCGGCAATACCCTGTCAAGACTTGAAGAAGCCTGTACCAGGAAAAACCCATTCAAATTATGTATTGTGGATATTGAAATGCCTGACCTCAGCGGATTTGATCTTGCTGCTCAAATCAGAAAATCAGGCAGAGCGTTCAGTACTATCCCTCTTTTGGCCTACGCCGCCTCAACCGAAAAAATCGCTCTTCAATGCAAAGAAAGCGGCATCAACGGATTTCTCAGCAAACCATCGCGAGGACAGATTATAGAAAGAACAATCAGCCGTCTACTGGGAGGGGGTACACAGGAAAAAGATACGGAAAAAAGTATTGTAACACAGTATACCATCCGAGAAGAATTCAAACAGAATCTCAGATTATTACTGGCGGAAGACAACCCGGTAAACCAGAAACTTGCCCAGATAATATTGACAAAGGCCGGCTATACTCTTGACATCGTCAGCAGTGGGAAAGCAGCTCTCGAGACATATACCGCTTCACCTGACAAATATGATGCCATCCTTATGGATATCCAGATGCCCGAGATGGACGGCCTTAGCGCCACCAGAGAAATCCGCCGGGCAGGACACGACAAAGTGCCTATCATTGCCATGACGGCCAATGCCTTGAAAGGCGATCGAGAGATCTGTCTTGAAGCCGGTATGACAGATTATATCACCAAGCCGATAAAGCGGGAAATTGTTTACACCGTGTTAGAGAAATGGCTTTTTCATCCTCATCCCAACACCCTTTCCAGTTAAATATATCATGCCTTTTTCTTTTCCCCCTACACGACTGATACAGTGGGCAGACGGTTCACACGCAGAGCAGCCGCGTTTCCATCGCATACTGCACACTGTTCTGCGTGTCATCCTCATAACAGCGCATCATTTTAAAAAAAATGAACTGTCCCTGAGAGCGGCAGCTCTCACCTTTACTGTCATGCTCTCTCTGGTCCCAATCCTTGCCATGAGTACAGCTGTAATCAAAGGGTTCGGCGGCGGAGATCAGCTCAAAGAGGTGGTATACAGTTACGTTGCCACACTTGACGGCGGAACCTCACCTGCGGGTGCCGAAACTGATGGACAAACAGAGGCAGACAATGACACAGTCGACTCAAGTCTGCCCCAACACCTCTATTCCGCCATAGATAAACTCTTTGCCTACGTCGAACGAACCAATTTCGCCACCTTGGGAACCTTTGGTGTGGCTGGAATAATTCTCAGCGTCATCCTGGTTCTCGGCAATATCGAGATGGCCATGAATTCCATCTGGCATGTCGAGAGTGGTCGTTCCCTGATGCGGAAAGTCTCGGACTATCTGGCGCTCATCGTTTTGATGCCTATCTCCATTAATGTCGGCCTTGCCTCCAGCGCTGTTCTGACAAATGAGGCCCTCCTGAGCAAATTTTCCGTATTGATCCCAATGGTCTGGATCCAGGCCATCATTCTTAAATTGCTGCCTATTTTCTTTCTGGCACTGACCCTCTATGTTATCTACCTCTTCTTTCCGAACACCAAGGTCAAGACAATACCCGCTATGATAGGAGCAGTATTCGCCGGCTATTTCTGGTTTGAAGCACAAAATATCTATATCAGTCTGCAGGTTGGTGTCTCGAAGTACAACGCCATTTATGGTTCTTTTGCCACCCTTCCTCTCTTCCTGGTATGGGTCTATTTCGGCTGGATCTTTATATTGACAGGCGCGCAAATCGCCTATGCCGTTCAAAACAGGGATACCATGCGGCTGCTTCCTCGTACTACCCCGCCAAGTCTGAAACTGGCGATCGCCTATGATGTTCTTGAGTACGTTCAGCAGAAGTTCGATATGGAGGAAAAGGCTTCTCTGGATGACTTCTTACACGCCTTTCCCATGCATTCTCCTGAGACCCTCCAGCAGACAGTCGACCTGCTTAGAGAGGCTGATCTTATCCACTGGGTTGACGACCAGACATCCATGAAACCCTCTATCCCGGGAAACAAGCTGGACCACTCCAGAATTATCAAGGCAATCATCGGTTCCACCTACGGTGAAACAAAAGGTGGGGAAAAAAGCTGCGAAGTCCTCAATGCAGCATCCGTCCCTCTGTCAAAAACTCACCCGACACCTTCAAAAACGGAGGAGCTATGAATACATTTCCCTCCGCAACAGCCCTTTTTTCCCCTGCAGATGGGCAACGGGTTACGATATGAAATTTTGCAGAAACTGTGGCAGGACAATTGCGCTACTGCAGGATTCCAGCACTGAGTACTGTGAAAAATGTGCTTCTGCGGCACAGGATAACACTCTGTCGTCTTCTCAAGCAGTGGAAGCTGACAGAAATATTTTATCAGCTTTTCTCTCCGTAAAAAACGGTAAAATCGTCCTCGAATCAGAGGAAGGCTGGCTCTTATGGAGCGGCAGCGACTCTGTTCCACACTCACTTCCGGCGATCCTTGAACGGGCCACCCATATCTTCAACATCAGAAAGAGAGCAGCAAAATAACCGGAGCCTTTCCGGGTCATTCGACAGCCACGAATACTGTGAATGCGTGGTAAGGTTAATTCGACACCACCTTAACAGCCGCAATAATTCATCAAAAAAGTCATCTCAATCATTACAAATCTTTAATTTTTCCAGCAGGAATGCCGACAAAGGATTGAGAGCAAGGAGGAATCTCATACATGTCGATAACTGTTTCAGTAGGCTCAGGAAAAGGCGGAACCGGAAAAAGTATGGTGCTGGCAAATCTGGCTTTTCTTCTCGCCAGAGAAGGACGCAAGGTATGCATCATTGATCTTGATGTCGGTGGGGCAAATGCCCACATTCTTTTTGGTCTTTTTGAACCTCGATACACTCTCACTGATTTTCTTAGCAGAAAAGTGGAAGACCTCAGCGAGTGTGTCCATACCTTTGATACCTTCTACGGCCTGCAGCTTATTCCCGGAACGGGAGATACCCTGCAGACAGCCAACATGAGCTACCAGGAGAAGCAGCGCCTTTTACGTGCCATTTCCTCGATTGACGCGGATATCATTCTCCTTGATGTCGGTGCCGGCAGCAGCTACCACTGTCTCGATTTTTTTATGAGGGCTGATCTGCAGATTTGTATTACTACTCCTGAACCTACCTCAATCATGGATTTTTACAGATTTATCCAGCTTGCAACAATCAGAAAGGCTCTCGCCAGCTTTCTCTCGCAAAGCGAAGTGAGCAAGACCTTGAAACAGCACAACTTCCAGACAATAGCAGAAGTTTTCGAACAGGCCGAACAGTTAGACGGAGATGCCCGGAGAAAAATACAACATGAGCTTCAATCCTTTCACCCTCTGCTGATTATCAACAAAGTCGGATCAGGATCAAAACTGAATACCCTGAAACTCAAGAAAATCACTTCTACGTATCTTGGCATATACCTGCCGGAGTTAGGGGAGATCCCGGTGGATGACGATGTCCCGCAATCAATCCAGGCGTATATGCCCATATGTGAGTATTCGCCCAAGAGCAAGGCCTCCCAAGCCCTGCAGACAATCCAGGGTAAGCTGGCCAAAATAATCGACCTGTTTGAGAAATAACGGGCCTGCAGAGCTTAAACGGTTTTGAGATGTTCCTTAAGGAGCTGAAGCATGGCGGAGGCACTCCCCTGAAAAAAGTAATCGCTGGTCAGTGCGCTCCCTCCTTGCCCTCTGGTCAACACGGTTTCATCCACATTGAACTCATAGATCATACCGCCGGCCAGTTTCACCTGCTGCGGTAATGAAGCCGCGGGATAGACCTGAGCCGAAGTGCCGATAACCATAATCAGATCACATCTGTGCAAAAGGTCATTGATTGCTGAGAGGTTGCGGACATTTTCACCAAAAAGCACGACATCAGGTTTGAGCACCTCTTCGCAAAGCCCGCAGCGAGGCACACTCTCTTCAGTCAGCAGGGATGAGTCCGGCTCACTGACAGCGCCGCAGGCAATGCAATGGAGAAAGTGATGATTACCGTGTATCTCCAGTACTTTTTTGCTTCCTCCGGCCTGATGCAGATTGTCGATATTCTGGGTTACAATACCCTGAAGCAGTCCTTCTTTTTCCAGATCAGCCAATACCAGATGCGCCGCATTGGGTTTTTTCCCGACAAGGGCTCTTCCCAGCGTACGAAAAAGCTTCCACGATTTTTCAGGGTTGCTGCGAAAGGCATCCAGAGTGGCAAATTCTTCAGGAGGGAATTTTGCCCAGAGTCAGCCGGGACTGCGAAAATCATCAATTCCACTCTCCACCGAAATACCCGCTCCAGTCAAAGCGACGACCTTACGAGCCTGTTTAAACCGCAGAACTGCTTCATGAAAAGATTCCATCCGGGATAAGGTTATTTTTTTCATATTGCCACCCCTTGCAAAACCTTCTTTTCAGCAGGCTATCGACACTCCCCACTCACGCTCCGCGGTTTTTTCTCACAAACCATCTCGCCATGGCAGGGTAATAGTAAAAGTGCTGCCGACATTCAATTCACTGCTCACTTCAACCTCACCGTTGTGGGCCAGAACAATGTGCTTGACAATGGCAAGACCCAGCCCGGTACCACCCTGTTCTCTGCTGCGTGCCTTATCACTTCTGTAAAAACGCTCGAACAGACGGGGAAGATGATTCGAGGCAATTCCAACTCCCCTGTCAGTAACGGCTATTTTGATCACCTTGTCGCCCTGTTCTTCTGTTGGCCAGGCCACCACCGAGACAATACCACCCCTCTTGCTATACTTCACCGCGTTAACCAGAAGATTCACCAGGGCCTGCTCAATCAGCGTTTCGTTCATATCCAGCTGTAAGCCTTCCGGACAATCAAGTTCAATTGAAACACCAGCCTCCTCAGCCCTATGTTGACATGTTTCAACGGCAACATCAAGTACCACACAAAGACTTCCCCTGGCCAGTTTTATCTGACCATGGTCTGCCTCCTGTTCAATTCTGGAGAGAGCCAGAAGATCATCAATAATTTCGTTAAGTCGTTCAGCCTGGCGCAGCACCGTATTGAGGAAGCGAATGGTGTCGTCTCTATCGTCCAGAGCACCGTCCAGAAGGGTTTCCACATACCCTCTGATAGAAGTAATGGGAGTCCGGAGCTCATGGGAGACATTGGCGACAAAATCACGCCGGACCCGCTCCAGACGTCGCAATTTTGTAACGTCGTTCATGACAACCAGCACACCCATTACATTCAATTTTTGATCGCTGAGCGAAACAATATTTGTCTGCAGAAATTTTTCGCCATCGCCATCAGTGTGAATAATTTCATCTTCAACTGATATCCCGCTCGAAATTACCTGCCGTATCTGTTGCTGCAGGCCTATATTACGGAGAATTTCCTGAATAACTCTCCCTTTGGCTTTGTTTTCATCCACTCCCAGCAGTGTCGCTGCAGCTTTGTTGATGTTTATAACTCTCTCATCTTTGTCGACGGCAATGACCGACTCGACCATGCTGGAAAAGACGGTTTCCAGTTCGTTTCTCTGGGTCTTTATGGTTTCGATCCGTTCACTGAGCTGGCCTGCCATCCTGTCCATGGCAGCAGCCAGGGCAATTACTTCAAGCGATGCCGATGTTCCCTGAAAGGAAGTCATTCGTTTACTGAAATCGCCACGGGAAAACCTCTCTGCGGCCTGCTTTATTTCCTCAAGAGGACTGGTGATATTGCGGGATACCAGAAAGGAAGCAATACTCATCAGGAACGCTATGGCGATAACACCAAGGAGCAGTTTGCTGGATATTTGCCGCAAAGCTACTTCAATAGCGTCAACAGTGACAGACATTCGCAGCACCGCCTTTACGCCAGCTGTTTCTCCTGCGATATTTTTTGCGTCAGTCCTGGAATAAATCGGCACGGCGACATAGAGCATCTCTCTTTCGATGGTTCTGGAAAAACGCAGCGACTTCCCCGTCTCCCCCTGCAGTGCGGCTTTTATCTCAGTTCTCTGGTGGTGTGGTTCCATAGCGGCAGGATCCTCGTTCGAATCGGCCACAACACGACCATCCGGCAAAATGACCGTCAACCGGGTATTCGACTCTCTGCCTGCACTTTTACAATATCTTCGCAGCTTCTCCACATTGCCCTGCTCCAGCATTTTCGCAACAATCGGCTTAACAAGCTGAGCACGAGCCATAAGCCCTCTGCCCTGATCCTCCTGATAAAAATCCTGCAGTGCTGTCCGTCCAAACCAGGAAACGCTGACAACAGTCACCACCAGGACGAAAAAGTTTACCAGGAAAATCTGCCAGATGAGTTTCTTCTCTTTCATAATAGTACGCTCAATAAATGTTCATAAAGAAAGGACCTATATCCTGCAATATCCTTTCAAGCGTCACGATGGTCTATTGAATATTCCATAAATATCTGTATTTTTGGTGAGTTATATCATTCATTTCGTTCATCGCCATCCCAGTTCGCGTTAAGCCGGTAGCCGATCCCGCGAACAGTTTCTATCATCTTGCCGGCTTCCCCCATTTTTTTTCGCAGACCAAAAATCTGAACATCTATTGCCCGCGGAGTTATGAGAAAATCATACCCCCTGACGGAATCAATTATCTGCTGCCGGGTAAAAACCCAGCCAGGTTTCTTGGCAAGAAAGGTAAGAATACCAAACTCAGTCATGGTAAGCTGCAGCATCTCTTCACCAAGGCGAACCTCATGGCGTGCCTGGTCTATACAGAGATTATGAATAGTAATCATTTCCTGACCACTTTCACTCCCCTCATTTTTTCGCTCTTCAGCGCGCCTCAGTACCGCTTTGATTCTGGCAACCAGAACCTTCGGACTGAAAGGCTTGGTGATATAGTCATCAGCACCACTCTCCAGACCGGCAATAACGTCTTCCTCCTCTCCTTTTGCCGTCAGCATGATTACAGGAGTAGCAAACTCATCATCACCTTGTTTTTTCCTCAAGTGCCTGCAGACCTCAAGGCCGGAAAGCCCTGGCAGCATAAGATCAAGCAGGATGCAGGCAAAGTTCTCTTTCTCAAGAATTTCAAGAGACTCTTCACCGGAATCGGCACATGTTACATTGAACCCGGCCCGAATGAGGTTATAACTGACCAGCTGCTGGATATCGGTGTCATCTTCAATTATGAGAATATGTTTTTTTTTCATTTTCACGTAGAAGTACAGTTTTTCTTACGGCATATGCAGCAAGTGCTTTCCTGCCGCCTAAATTCACAATGTTTAATAGCAACTCTTTATCATGCCGGAAAGGATGCCGCATTTCCGACTACCCCGCAAGCCCTTTCCCTCCCCTAACACAATCCTAATATTTTTTTAACCATGGAAAAACATTTGTCCCGTATCTTCTTGGCACAGATGAGATGCCACCAAGAGGTGTGCGCGAACATCTCGCCAAGAGTCAGAACTCAAACTTAAACGGATATTATGCAGCCACATTATACGTTTCACCACGAATTGGAAAAATTGAACAAAAAGCTTCTTGAGCTGAGTTCAAAAGTTGAAGATCGGGTACGAAGGGCAGCCCAGGTCATATTGACGAAAGATGCGGCAGAAATCCAGTCGATTATCGTCTCTGATTATGAAATTGATGAGCTTGAAATAGAAGTAGAGGAAGACTGTCTCAAAATACTGGCATTGCACCAGCCGGTGGCCAGTGATCTCAGGTTTATCATCGCTGTCATCAAAATCAATAACGAGATCGAGCGCATAGCAGATATTGCCGTTAGTATAGCACTCCGGGTTGAGACCATCTCCAAATGCCGCCCCATGGACGTCGGTTTTGATTTCAATGTCATGTCTGAAAAAGTCACAACCATGCTGAGAATGAGCCTTGATGCCCTGGTACACCGCGATCCTCAAATCGCCAGAGATGTTTTTCTCATTGATGACCAGGTCGACTCCCTGCGTAACCAGGCACACAAGCAGATCATCCAGCTGATCCCGCTGCACCCCAACCAGGCTGATTGCCTGATAAATACGTACCTGCTTGCCAGACATCTGGAAAGAATAGCCGACCGGGCAACCAATATAGCAGAAGAAGTTATTTACCTTGTTGAAGGCACTATCGTCCGCCCCGTTTCATAAAGGAAAGAAGGAAGAAAGCGGCCCGAAATGATACACGAAACATTCCTCAATCCCTGGTTTCTCTGATGATTTTCTCATACTTCTTACCTTTGCTGTTTGTTTTTTGTCTCGCCGCCTATTGGCTCGGTGCCGGTCGAGCCAGGAAAGTCGGTCAAGTGGAAGGCGGCGGCAGGGTTCTGCATTCTCTTCCCGGCTATTACGGTATTTATGTTGCCATCTGGTGCGCTATCCCTGCCCTGGTACTCTATGGTCTCTGGCAGATTTTTGAAACCCGTATTTTGATGTCCTATGCCATTCAGGTCCTGCCCCCTGATTTGCTGAAAGCAACACCCGCGGAAATGTCCCTGATTATAAATGATATCAAAAACGTGATCGCTGGAAACTTCTTTACCAATGTACAGAACGACGCTATTCAGGAAGCGGCCGACACGTTTACCAGGTTGCAGCAGCAGTATCGCTTTTTTGTCGGAATCGTATTGATCTTACTCCCCATAGGAACCTCATATTGGGTCTACAGAAAGATTGATAACCAGTTACGAGCCCGCAACAGGGTAGAAAAACTCGTCAAATATTTTCTTATCGCCTGTTCAGCCATAGCTATACTGACAACAATCGGTATAGTTCTCTCTGTCCTTTTTGAAGCTATCCGCTTCTTTAAAGTCATCCCGGTGAGTGATTTTCTCTTCGGCCTCACCTGGAGCCCGCAGACAGCCATTCGCGAAGGCCAGACAGGCTCTTCCGGGGCTTTTGGGGCCGTTCCTATATTTGCGGGTACCATGCTCATCGCCCTTATCGCTATGCTGGTAGCCATACCGGTCGGCTTGATGTCGGCGATTTATCTTTCCGAATATGCCAATAAGCAGTTCCGCACAGTTGCCAAACCGCTTCTCGAAATCCTGGCCGGTATCCCAACGGTTGTATACGGTTTTTTCGCAGCCCTGGTAGTCGCCCCGATGCTGCGTGATGCCGGGGCACTGATCGGTTTGCCGATCGCCTCGGAAAGTGCCCTGGCTGCCGGTGTTGTCATGGGTGTTATGATTATTCCTTTTGTCTCCTCTCTTTCTGACGATGTCATCCATGCAGTACCCCAGACGCTTCGTGACGGCAGCTACGCTCTTGGAGCCACCAAATACGAGACTATCCGCAGTGTTATAATCCCGGCAGCGCTGCCCGGAATTGTTGGCGGCATTCTTCTTGCCGTCTCCAGGGCTATCGGTGAAACCATGATCGTCGTCATGGCAGCCGGACTGGCAGCTAATCTCACCGCCAACCCATTCCAGGCCGTCACCACGGTAACCGTCCAGATAGTAACATTGCTGGTAGGTGACCAGGAGTTTGACAGCCCTAAAACCATGGCAGCGTTCGCTCTTGGTCTGGTGCTTTTTGTGTTTACCCTTTTCCTGAATTTTATCGCTCTGCGGGTTGTGCGTAAATACCGGGAACAATACGAATAGGACCAATACCATACCTCTGAATATAAATAAGGTAACCGGCTTCATGAAAAACGAGACAACCACTACAGAAATTATAGAAAGAAGCTTACAGCGGCGCTACCGTGCTGAGCAGCGCTTCCGCCGCTTTGGAATAGCGGCAATAATGACTGCCCTGCTGTTCCTGTTCTTCCTGTTCTATTCTATTATTTCTAATGGATACCCTGCTTTTCAACAGTCCTTCATTGCGCTCCAGGTATCTTTTGACGAAGAAATCTTCGCGAACGAAAACATTGAAACTGCCGATTTTCTCGGACTGGTGAAAACCTCCCTGCGGCAAATGTATCCGGACGTCACCGGCAGACGGGATCTCAGAGAACTCTATCAGCTGGTCAGCTCCGGTGCATCTTTCACCTTACGTGATGCAGTGATAGCAGACCCCAGTATTATAGGAACCACTAAAACCATCTGGGTACCTGCTGATGATGATGTTGACATGTATATGAAAGGCAATATAGATCCTACGGTAGCCGAATCCTCCAGGCGCATCTCAGACCAGAAGTTGGAGTGGCTCCGGCGTCTTGAAAAGGCCGATTCGATTGAAAAACGGTTCAACACGGTTTTTTTCACAGCGGGTGACTCTCGGGAACCAGAACTGTCAGGCATTCTTGGCGCCGTTAAAGGGTCGATTTATACCTTACTGATCACCCTCAGTCTGAGTTTCCCCATCGGCGTCGCCGCAGCCGTCTACCTAGAAGAATTTGCTCCGGACAACCGCTGGACCGATCTCATTGAAATCAACATCAACAACCTGGCGGCCGTTCCTTCTATTATTTTTGGTCTTCTTGGCCTCGCCATTTTTATCAATTTCTTTGGACTGCCCAGGTCTACTCCCATAGTCGGCGGGCTTGTTCTGACCCTGATGACACTGCCGACAATCATTATCGCCAGTCGTGCATCTCTCAAATCTGTTCCACCGTCAATACGAGAAGCCGCTCTCGGTGTAGGCGCGTCAAAATTACAGACCATCACCCATCATGTATTACCGCTTGCACTACCGGGTATGCTCACTGGAACAATCATAGGCATGGCGCAGGCATTGGGCGAAACCGCCCCTCTTCTCATGATAGGGATGGTAGCCTTTATCGTTGATGTTCCTCAGGGATTAACCGACCCGGCCACCGCTCTGCCGGTACAGATATTTCTCTGGTCCGACAGCCCGGAACGTGCCTTTACCGAAAGAACATCCGCAGCAATAATGGTACTGCTGGCCTTCTTGATGCTGATGAATGCCACCGCAATTTTCCTGCGGAAAAAATTTGAAATTAAATGGTAGCAGCAGGGGATTTTCCCCGAATAACATAAACATCTCAAAATACACATTAGGAGAAAAACAATGAAAGTTAAGAATTTACTCATGGCAGGAGCAGTTTCGCTCTCTCTGTTAGGAGCCGGCAACGCAATGGCAGCCCGCGATTACATTTCGATCGTCGGCTCCTCCACCGTCTATCCCTTCGCTACGGTGGTTGCTGAACAGTTCGGAAAAACCACCAGTTTCAAAACCCCCAAAATTGAGTCAACCGGTTCAGGCGGTGGCTTTAAACTCTTCTGTGCCGGAGTGGGTGTCTCTCATCCTGACATCACCAACGCATCCCGTGCGGTAAAAAGTTCTGAATTGAAAACCTGTGCTGAAAACGGCGTTAACGAGGTTGTTGAAGTTAAAATCGGGTATGACGGCATCGTCATCGCCAACTCCAAGGAAACAGATCAACTGGAATTAGGCTTACTAGATATTTTTCTCGCCCTGGCCAAGCAGGTACCGGATCCTAAAAACCCTGAGAAAATGATAGATAACCCCTACATGACCTGGAAGGATGTCAACAGTTCTCTGCCCGCAACAAAAATTGAAGTTTTAGGTCCTCCTCCAACTTCAGGTACCCGTGATGCTTTTGTCGAACTGGCGATGGAAGGTGGTGCAAAAAAAATCGACAGCCTGAAAGCACTTAGAAAATCCGACTCGAAAGCCTTCACCAAAATCGCCCACACCCTGCGCGAAGATGGTGCATATGTTGAAGCCGGCGAAAACGACAACCTGATCGTGCAGAAACTGCAATCCAATCCGGCAGCACTTGGAATTTTCGGTTTTTCTTTCCTCGACCAGAATACCGACGTTGTTCAGGGCAGCATAATTGAAGGTCAAGCCGCAAGTTTCGATAACATCGCCTCCGGTGCTTACCCAGTTTCCAGGCCGTTGTTCTTTTATGTAAAAAAAGCCCATGTTGATGTCATTCCCGGCATGAAAGAGTTTCTTGCAGAGTTCACCTCCGAGCAGGCATGGGGAACGGATGGCTACCTTGCAGATAAAGGCATGATTCCAATGCCTGATGCAGAACGAAAAACTTTTGCCTCCAACGTTAAAAGCCTCAAAACTCTTGAAATCAAATAGATTTCTGTAAAGGCTGGTTCCCTCCTCTAGTGGGGGAGCCAGCCGCGTTTTTAAAAAAAAACATACCCAAACACACCAATAATATCCGATGGACACAGCAATGGAAGCAACATCAGCCGACACCGCCAAGCACGCAGCCACCCCATTTACCTTTGGGAATACCGCTGATACAGCAGAAAAAAGTGAGGACAATCTGCGCCTGAAGAAGGCGACGGTGGGAGAACCATTCGTAGAAACTCCACGAATGACCTGTCGTGATGTGTTCGTTTATTACGATAACGAAAACGCCATCCGCGATGTCAACATAGATGTGGGATGCAACGAGGTGCTCGCCATGATTGGTCCATCCGGCTGCGGCAAATCCACCTTTCTCCGCTGCCTCAACAGGATGAACGACACCGTACCCAGCTGCAGAGTCGAAGGTGACATCCGCCTCGATAATATGGATATCTACGACAAGAGTGTTGATGTCGTACCCCTGCGCGCCAAAGTCGGCATGGTCTTTCAGAAGCCAAACCCTTTCCCAAAATCAATCTATGACAACGTCGCCTATGGCCCCAGGATCCACGGACTCACCACAAACAAAGTTGAACTTGACGAAATTGTGGAAAAATCCCTGATCCGTGCCGGACTGTGGGAGGAGGTAAAAGACCGGCTCGCCCAGCCGGGAACAGGCCTTTCCGGGGGCCAGCAGCAACGCCTCTGCATTGCCAGAGCGATTGCCGTGAGCCCGGAGGTAATCCTGATGGACGAACCATGTTCAGCATTGGACCCGATCGCAACCGCCAAGGTCGAGGAGCTGATTGCTGAATTGCGTCTCCAGTTTTCCATAGTCATTGTGACCCACGCCATGCAGCAGGCCTCAAGAGTATCACAGCGGACAGCCTATTTTCATCTGGGTGATCTGGTGGAGGTTGGATCAACCGAAAGGATTTTCACCAACCCCCGACACAAGCTGACGGAGGACTATATTACCGGCAGATTTGGTTGAACACTCTTTTTTCTGCAGCTTCTCTGAGAGATTCCGGGGGAATCGGACACCAAATGAAACTTTGCTGCATTACGCCACTTCTTCGCGTTGTCGGGCTGCCCATTGCCCTAGAGAGGCCCGGGGATTGAACTGGGACTTACGCCGCAGCTTCTCCAGGAGTTCTTTCTCCTCGTCCGTGTAACCGTCGGGTACATGGACCTCTATAAGTACCAGCAGGTCACCGGCACCACCATTCTTTCGAGGCATTCCTTTCCCTTTAACCCGCAATTTTCTCCCGGTTGAGCTCCCTTTAGGTATCGTTATATTTATTTTACCGTTGATGGTTTCTATAGCTACTTTACCTCCCAAAGCAGCCTCCCAGGGTGACACAGGCACTGTTGTTACGATATCATAGCCTCTGAGAGTGAATCGTGTATCTGGACGTACCCGAATACGGAGGAGCAAATCTCCATCCCGGCCCTGTCCCAGGGATTTTTCTCCCTTTCCTGCAAGCCGGATCACGGACCCCTCGGTGAGACCTTTAGGCACCTTCAGCTGCACCTTCTGCTCCACAGGTTTTAGTGTTGCGGCAGAGCCCTCCATAGATATCCAACTGATGGTCTTTTCTGCACCATTGAACAGTTCCTCCAGACTCACTTCCAATTCTGCTTCAACAGTTCGTCCTGCTGCATCAAAAGCTTCACTCCATTGGCTATTTTGTCCTCCACCGCCACTGAATATCCCTGAAAAAAGATCGCTGAAGTCAGTATGCGCAAAGGGCTCCTCTCCGTGTTCAAAATGAAAACCACCTCGATAATGGGGCCGATCCGCTCCAGCAGAAGATCCCGCTTTGAAATTCTCTGAGTGATGCTGAGCGTCACGCCAGTTTTTACCATAACGGTCATACAGTTTTCGTTTCTCCGGATCAGTCAGAACGCTCTGTGCCTCATTTATCTCTTTAAACAGGTCCTCAGCTCCCGTTTCCTTATTAATATCGGGATGGTATTTCCGTGCAAGCTTTCTATATGCTTTCTGAATTTCTTCCTTCGAAGCATTTTTTGCAACACCCAATACCGCATAATAATCTTGAGTTTTTTCCATTTGCATATCCTCACATCAGGGCCGTATTTCTGCTCTTGCGGAAATATGGCGAAACGTACGCTCTCCCTTCTCCTATCTGGATATACAATAATCTGTTATATTACTTTGTCAAAATATTACTAAAAGTAATTTATAGGATAACGGACGTATAAGCTTTCACGCAACATTACTGTATCACCGAGCGAACCCGATATTTCAGGACACTGGTATCTTTCGACTTTACCTTGACTTTCCAGGAGACGGTGGTGGCACTCTTT
>JAZBNU010000491.1:0-16137 GCA_036350815.1 Desulfopila sp. | reverse complement strand
CAAAGGTGATGATCAGGACGAGGATTTCACCTTCTGGCAGGGTGATTATCAAATCAAACGTCCCGGAGATCACCTTTTTTATGTTGAGCCTGCTCCCTACTGGGAACCGGCCGAAGATGTCTTTATTATCCATTACACGAAGGTCTGCGTCAACGCACTCGGACTTGAAGAAGGCTGGGATGAGCCTGTCGGCCTGGAAACAGAAATAATACCTCTGACTCGCCCTTATGGTCTGTGGACCGGTAACATCTTCACCGGACAGGTACTGGTCAACGGCGAACCTGTTCCAGGCGCTGAGGTCGAAGTGGAATATTTGAACGAATCCCCCGGCAACACCAAATTTGTCCATGCCCCAAGTGATCCCTATATCACCCAGGTGGTCAAAGCCGATGCCAACGGGGTCTTCTCCTATGCCATGCCCAAGGCGGGCTGGTGGGGCTTTGCCGCTTTGAACGAAGGAGCCGCTACCATGAAAAAAGACGGTGTTGAGAAAGGTATTGAAATCGGAGCCGTTTTTTGGGTAAAGACTATTGATTTACCGTAAGTCCACGGTACAGGAGCCTCTTGGGGCTTCTGTACCCCTTTATTCTATTCTCTCTTCATCCCTGTCATTACCACTTCCCCCGAAAGTTCATCGGTATGGCAGAAGGAGTTTCATCATGCTGCAAGGATATTTGTCTCTGCGTTCACAAATTTTTATTTTTCTCAGTCTGATTCTTTTCAGTGCTACACCGGTACTGGCCCATAAGGTCAATGTTTTTGCCTATGTAGAAAGTGGTATTGTCTACACGGAAAGTTATTTCCCCGACGGCAAAGCGGTTGAAGACGGTACCATTGAAGTCATTGCCGCCTCGGGAAAAAAAATAGTTGAAGGCAAAACCGACAAAGGAGGGTATTTTTCTTTCCCTCTTCCTTCACAAAAGGAAAATCTGACTATCGTTATTAACGCCTCTATGGGTCACAAAAACAGCTACCTTCTCAAAAAAGAGGAGATGTAACAGCAAAGGGACCATGAGACACAGAAACCTTTTTCAAATAATAACACTCTCCTCCCTGATCTTTCTGGGTGGATTCTGTCTGCCACCAGCCGTATTCGCTGTCGAAGAACACCCCAGTGCGGCAGGCCGCACTACTGCATCAGCACAAGTCCAGGAAAGTGCCTGTCAGGAGATCATCACCCTCCTGCAGGAACAGGATAAAAAGACCCAACGAGAATTGGGCAGAATAAAACGAGAAATAGCCCTTCTCAACCAGCAGCTGGACAAACCAGGAATCAGTGAGATGCTGGGAGGAATCGGCTATATCTTCGGGTTATTCGGCCTGGCTGCCTATGTAGCCTCACGTAAAAAAAAGGACAGGGGAGAACACTGAAATATGCACATTTCCGATGGAGTTCTGCCCACAGCGGTAACCATTGCCGCATACGCCGTATCATTTTGCGGTGCTGCCTGGAGCCTGCGCCAGGTCGAAAATAAAGATCTTCCCAAGATTGCTGTTGTTACATCGGCGTTTTTTGTCGCTTCACTGATCCACCTACCCTTCGGTCCCACCAGCGTTCATCTGCTCCTTCCCGGAATCGTCGGAGCACTGCTCGGCCCCGTAGCCTTTTTATCGATATTTCTCGGTCTGTTTCTCCAGTCGATTCTTTTTCAGTTCGGGGGGCTTACCGCTCTCGGTGCCAATGGCGTCATGATGGGAATGCCCGCCTTGCTTTGCGGTCTGCTGTTTCACCTTATCAGGGGAAAGACCGCCTTGAGCCACACCATCGCCGGCGGAATCTGCGGCGGGCTTGGCACATTGCTGGCTGCGACCTTGCTGGCTGGTTTGCTGGCCACGGCCGGAGAAGACTTTGCCGGAGTAGCAAAAATTGCCCTGGCAGCCCATATACCTGTTTTTATAGTCGAAGCCGGTGTTTCAGCATTCGCCGTCTCCTTTTTGTTCAAGGTCAAACCCGAACTGCTGGATACATCGCGGCTGCGCAAATGACTCCACATAATGAAATACATATCTCCATTACCGCCCTGGCGACAGTGCTGGGCGCAGCGATTTTCTCTATCGTCCTGCTCCGCATGGCCCTCCGGCAAAAACAACGACGCAACGCTGCCGGACGCAATGGAGATCCAGACTGGTCTGTGCCGACCATAGATGCCTATGCCGACCGCATTTCTTTTTTTCACCAGTGGGACCCGCGGGTAAAGATCGCCACACTTTTCCCATACTGTTTTATAGTGGTTTCCCTGCAGTCCCTTCTCTCCAGTACCATTGCCCTGCTGGTATCTTTGGGTGCCGTTGCTGCATGCCGTATCCCCTTTGCCAGAACGGCAAAGCGATTACTGGCCATGGCCGGTTTTTTGTCGATGTTCCTTCTGGTCGTGCCTTTTACCTCTCCCCTGCGCGGCGGCGAAACGCTTATCTACTTTCCCGGAATGACACATTTCCCTTTTCATATGGCCGGTTTTTTCGTCGCCCTCAATATTGTCATAAAGGCCTGTGGTGTCGCCCTGCTGATGGAACCTCTTTTCGGAACCGCCCCACTGGCTGTAACCCTGCAAAGCCTCTCCCGTCTTGGCTTACCCGATTCCATCAGCCAGATGATCCTACTCTCCCATCGCTATATTTTTGTCTTTCTCAACGAAATACAGCGAATGTATCGGGGTATGCGGGTCAGGGGCTTTATGCCGGGCACCAATATCGCCACCATGAACGCCATGGGAAACTTTTTCGGTATGCTCTTCGTCCGCTCTTTTGACCGGACCCAGCGAGTCTATGAGGCCATGCTCTGCCGAGGTTACAATGGCAGGTTTCCCTCCTTCATCCGTTTTCAAGCCACACCAAAAGACTGGGGTAAGACCGTTTTCTGGCTCCTCCTTGGTCTGCTTCTGCTGGCAATAGATCGAATCTGAGGCTCTTTTGATAAATTACCTTCAAAATTACTGAAAAACAGCTTAAATGAATCTACGGGCGGAGACACGAAAATCCGCCTGCAAGCTGAAACCGGATCCGCCACGCAGCGGCAACCTTTATGGCTAAGGAGCTTCCATGAACAAATTACTGGTAGTACTGTTTATTCTACAGGTCTTCTCCATCCACGCAGTAAGTGCTGAGCATTCTGATCTCGAAAAAGAGAGTCTTTGCTCCGATTCATGGGAAAAATTCATAGAGGCGCATGTTCCAACAGGAGATGGCAAGGGGCACGGACCAGACCCGGGATCTGATGAATGGAAATCGGTTGTCGAATTCAAACTTGGTATTTCAGACCGGGCTGATATTCCTGATCCGAAAAGCGAATCCTGGTGCCGCCATATCGACCAGATTGTCCGAAGTAAACTCGAATCAGAAGCAGCAGGCACGAAATCAGACCATACCACCAGCGGGACCGCCCCCTCCTTTGACTGCAGCAGGGTTGCTGCTGGCAGTATCGAAGCAATGATCTGTGCTGACAAACCATTGTCCGCTCTTGACCGCAACCTCGCCAAGGTTTATGCCGCGGCCCTCAATCTCGCAGAACATGAGCACCCACCTGTGCTGAAAGCAGAGCAGCGCGGCTGGATCAAAGGGAGAAATGAATGCTGGAAAAGCGCAGACAAACGAGAATGTGTCCGAAACAGCTATCAACAGCGAATCGTCGAGTTACAGGCCGCGTATCGCCTGGTTCCTTTTAATGGGCCGGTCAGCTATCTGTGCAATGACAACCCTGCCAATGAATTCATCGTCACATTTTTCCATACTGAGCCCCCGACTTTGATTGCCGAGCGTGGCGACAGCACTTCCCTGATGTACCTGCAGCCCAGCGCGAGTGGAAGCAGGTATCAGGGGCGCAATGAAGCTTTCTGGGAACATGCCGGCACAGCAGTGATCACCTGGGGATATGATGCAGAAGAATTGCGTTGCGTTAAACATCCTTGATGATGATCAGCGCATCAATGGGAAAATGCAGCCTTGAACTAAACGAGTGTATAATGTCTTACTAGAAGTTTTCAATCCCTCGTAAAAATCTTGAAAGTATAAACTCGAGATAACAGCCCGGAAGACAGACTTCTCGAAGATCAGGGCGACTGCAAAACTCCCTGCTATCCCAAGCTTTATCCAGAAACATGTTTGAGGATTTACTCCAGGCAAGTTGCGCGACCTCCAGAAAAAACTGTCCAGAATTAAGGCAAAAGGAATTCTCGATCTCTAATAGAAAACGAGATCAGCTTTTGCCATAAGTGCAGCGAGACTCTTTTCGAGGTTTTCTTTAAGACCGTACTTTTTAAAAGCAGCAAGAAGCTGTTGTTTGAAACAGTCAGGAAACATTTCTTCCTGCTCAGAACGTGCAACAGCACTGACGCACATCTCAACCTCATGGCGGAAATGCGCTACGATATGAGGCAGATCGGTGGTAAAACCTTCCAGCATACGTTTGTCAAATTCGTTATTGTAGGCATGCAGTTTCCTGCCGGGATACGATACTTTGGGATTTTTCCCATCGGCATCCTGAATCATAAAGTGGAAGTAGGGACATCGCTCAATGATAAAAATTTTATGGTGTTTGGGCCGCTTGAGTGACAGTGAAATGGCGTTGGCAATATAGTCAACCGTGAGACTGCATCTTCTGGGATCCTCTTTCTGGGCTAACTGACCAATATTCCGCTCGAGATATTCATGGAAACAATCCTTACAGATATAAGTGGTTGAAAAAAAGCCTTTATTCAGGTTGCACTGAAAAATCTCCTGCCTTTCGTGGAGAATTTGTCGAGTAAGATTATATCTGAAAACAGCTGCATCATCATTCGACTCGTAAGGATACTCTTTCATAAGATAGAGATCATGGGGCATGAAAACACCACTGGGACGGTTTTTCACCAGTACTTTATTACCGCCGATGCGTTCCAGGGCCACCAGGAGCAGATCAAAATAAATATGATCATATTGGGGGAGATTGCCGCCGACAATTTTGCGGGAACGATTATTTCTTAATAGATCCGGAATATCATCCTGGTGCAATGGCTGGTAATCATATTCCGTGAGAACCCTGTTGATCTCTGAAATGGTGTGATTGAGTGAAAGCAGAATAGAGGCGATCTTGTCTTTGCCGGGGCGGTTTATTTCGTTTCTGCTCAATTTGGCAAGATAGGCGTTGGAAACACCAGAGGCCTGGCTGATGTTGTTGAGATTCAGCCCGCTGGTTTGAATAATTTCTTGCAGTGTCGATGGAAATTGTCTCATGCGGCACCTCCCCCGACATGGTTGATAAAAATGGATTTTATACACTACCATTTTTTTAATGGTTTTTAAGTTTGAATTATTTTTTTATATCGGTTACAAAAATATTTCAACTATATGTTGATTCATGACGCTGAAACACAGCATCATGCATTGTAAGACAAAAAGGAGTACCAGCTGCATCGGAAGTTGTTACGCAGTGAGATGCTTTTCTCACATCGGCCAGGAACATGTTACGACGCCGCCATTGATTTCCAAGGAGCCTAATTTGCCTCACCAGCAACTGGAAAAAGAGCTGCTTGAGCTCACCAAAGAGCTTATCGCCATACCTTCCACCCACTCCCGTCCTCAGGAAATTACCAACTGTGCCGTTTTTATAGAAAAATGGCTCAGTCAACATGGCATAAACTACGAGAGACAGTTTTCACAAAACATCCCAACTATTCTTGTGCTGCCGGAAAAGGGCGCTGTTCCTGTGCTTCTCATGAGTCATTTTGACGTGGTCGAAGCCGATGATGATATCCTTTTTCAACCTGCAGTTACTGATGACAGACTATATGGCCGCGGCTCAATAGACGATAAGTATGGTGTCGCTCTTTCCCTAATCCTGTACCGGGAACATCTGCTGCGCCTGAAACAAAAAGGATGTTCTGCAGCTGAGATGCCCATCGGTTTACTTTTTACCGGAGACGAGGAAATTGGAGGTGCAAATGGTGCGGCCGTCGCAGCCAACAGATTGACGACAGAGTTTTTCCTGGCCATTGACGGAGGCAGACCTAATCTGATCGTCAACAAGGAAAAAGGTATAATCCAGCTTGAACTTGTCGCTCATGGCACGGCAGCCCATGCCGCCCGTCCCTGGCTGGGGCGCAGCGCTTTTGATATTTTAACAAAGGATTATCAGAAAATGCGGGAACTTTTCACCTTCTCTTCTGATGATCACTGGCATAAGACCATGGTTCTAACACAATGCCATGCAGGAAATGGTTCATCCAATATAGTTCCAGAACTGGCCAGAGCAGTATTTGATATTCGCTATACTGAAGACGATAATCCGGAGGCCTTGATCGCCTCAATTCGCTCGACCGTTGAATCCGATGTGACCGTACTTGCCCTTGAACCCGTTTTTGAAGGTGCCCCCTCACCGTATCTGGATCTTCTGGTCGAATGTTCGCAAGGGGCCCAGGTTGGATTTGAGCATGGCGCCTCTGATGCCAGATACTTGTCCCAACTCGGTATTCCGGGAGCAATATGGGGTGCCGATGGTGAAATGTCACAACATCAAAAAAATGAGCATATCGTAATTCCAAGTTTTTATAGTTTATACAAATGTTTAGACAGATTTGTCACTAAAATTCAATACGGGCAAACAACTCGATGAAGAACAGACACCTTCTCGAAGTATCGAATCTGCAAACCTACTTTTATACATTCGAAGGTGTTGCCCGTGCAGTTAACGGCGTCTCGTATTTTTTAGACAAAGGTGAAACTCTTGGTATTGTAGGTGAATCCGGGTGCGGCAAAAGTGTTACCGCGTCTTCAGTTATGCGCATTCTACCAGAACCACCCGCAAAAATCCAAGGAGGTTCTATCCTCTTTGATGGACAGGACCTGGCCGAGCTGAGCCAGAAAGAGATGCGTAAGATTCGAGGAAGTCGCATTGCCATGATTTTTCAGGAGCCAATGACTTCGCTGAACCCCGTCTTTACTATCGGTAATCAGATTTCAGAAATGTTCATCCTCCACAAGGGGATGAATCGCAGGGAAGCTCTCGAAGCATCTGCTGATATGCTTAACCGTGTTCAGATACCGGCTCCGCATCAACGAGTCCATGAATATCCCCATCAGCTCTCCGGGGGAATGCGCCAGCGAGCCATGATTGCCATGGCCCTTGCCTGCGAGCCGGAAATCCTCATAGCTGATGAGCCAACCACAGCCCTGGATGTGACTGTACAGGCGCAGATTCTCGATATAATGCTCAAGCTCAAAGAGGAGACAGGCACAGCCATTCAGATGATTACCCATGATCTGGGTGTCATTGCCGAAACTTCCAATAGAATTATCGTGATGTATGCCGGCAAAGTTGTAGAAGAAGCCGATACCGTAGAGCTTTTCACCCAGACACTGCACCCGTATACGAAAGGTCTTCTACAGTCAATCCCGCTACTTGGCAGCAGAAGCGCCGGGACCCAACAAACCCTCAATGAAATCAAAGGTACTGTGCCGAGTTTGTTCGAAATTCCTGCAGGATGTGCCTTTCGCCAGCGCTGCAGGCATGCAATGAAAGTATGCGCTGAACAGGAACCTGAGCTTAAAAACGTCGCCTCTTCGCACGCGGTTCGATGCTGGCTCCATATTCCCCAGGAGAAGAAATGACCACCCTGCTCCAGGCTGAAAATCTTAAAGTACACTTTCCCATAAAAAAGGGCATATTGTCACGAACCGTTGGCTATGTATATGCCGTTGACGGCGTCGATTTTAATTTAAAAAAGGGAGAAACTTTAGGAATTGTCGGCGAATCCGGGTGTGGAAAGACTACTGTGGGTATGGCTGTGATGGGGTTGACCCCTGCCACCGGCGGTCGGATTATGTTTGCCGATAAAAATCTTGCGGCAATGCCGAGAGCAGAGTTGAAGAAACTGCGACGTTCAATGCAGATAATTTTCCAGGATCCCTATTCTTCACTCAATCCACGAATGACGGTAAACCAGATTCTTGCCGACCCCATGGATGTACATGGCATTTTTCCTGGGCGCAAACGCAGAGACAGGCTTGCCTTTCTGCTCGAAACTGTCGGACTTACCCCCGAACAGGGAAGACGTTATCCACATGAGTTTTCAGGTGGACAGCGTCAGCGCATCGGCATAGCCAGAGCTCTCGCGCTTGATCCTTCGATTATCATAGGTGATGAGCCGGTCTCAGCACTCGATGTTTCCATTCAAGCCCAGATTATTAATCTGCTTTTAAAACTAAAACGAGAATTTGATCTTTCCCTCATTGTCATTTCTCATGATCTTGCTGTGGTAGAGTACCTCTGCGACCGCATATTAGTGATGTATGTTGGTAAAATTATTGAGGAGGCTCGCTACGCAGACCTCTATAAAAATCCGCGCCACCCATATACGGAAGCGTTACTTTCCGCTGCTCCAATATCTGACCCACTGAGAAAGAAAAACCGGATACTGCTTCATGGTGATGTCCCGAGCCCGATTGATCCACCATCTGGCTGTCGTTTTCATACCAGATGCCCTAAACGCCTTGATATCTGTGACAAAGTAGAGCCGCAGTTTACAGATATGGGTGCAGGTCACAAAGTGGCCTGCCACCTCTACAATGAAGAGAGACCCGTTAGCCGATTAACACCAACTGAAAGGGAGGACTGAAATGAAACGTCTGGTATTAAAGGGATTAGTACTATGCACCATTACCATGCTGCCGGTATCAGCTCTGGCAAAGGCCGATCTGGTAATTGCCACCGATGCCCCGCCAAAATCCATGAACCCGCATGCGTACTCTTCGGATGCGAATTTGTCCTACATGTCCAATTTTTTTGATGGACTGCTGCAGCGCAAAGTTCCTGAAGGAAAATTGGCTCCTGCCCTGGCTACCAGCTGGGAAAGGGTTGATGGCAAAACCTGGAAATTTACCCTTCGCCAAGGGGTGAAATTTCACAACGGCAACACCTTTGATGCAGCTGATGTCAAGTTTACCTTTACCAGGATGAAAGACCCCAAATATTCAAAACTGCTCAATATAGCTAACTCCATTTCCACAATTGAGACACCTGATCCATATACCGTTATCTTCACAACGGAAAAACCGGTTCCCTGGTTTGCAGAGACCATGCATCAGAACTTCATCGTCGATAAGGAATCTTCAGAGAACAGAGATTCCGGAGATTACAACACCCGCCCTATTGGAACCGGAGCCTATAAATTTGTTGAATGGATCAAAGGTTCCTATATCAGCATGGAGGCAAATCCGGATTACTGGGAGGGAGCACCAAAGTATACCTCCGTTGAGATTCGTCCGATAACCGAGGAGTCAACACGGTTTGCCGCTCTTGCCGGAAAGCAGGTAGACATAGTTAACGGTGTACCTGTAACCCTGTACGACAAAATCAAAACCATGCCTCACATTGAGCTTATTTCTCAGGCAGCCCGTCGCGTTATCTATATGGACATTACCAATAAGCCAGGAACACCTTTTGAAGATATCCGTGTCCGACAGGCGATTGCTCATGCCATTAATGAACCGCAGATCATCGAAAAAGTCATGCGCGGTCAGGCAACCTTGGCTCATCAGGTCCCTGACGCGCCAACAGTAGGCTACGACGAATCCATTCAGCGCCTCGCCTATGACCCTGAAAAATCAAAAAAACTGTTGGCTGAAGCCGGCTATCCCGATGGTTTTGAAATGACCATAGCGGGACCGAATGACAGATACATAAACGATGAAAAGATCTGTGAAGCAGTTGCCAAATATCTGGCTAAGATCGGCATCAAGGTGAAACTTGATGTCAAGCCAAAATCCATATTTTTTGACGAAATTTCCGAGTTCAAACATCATTTTTATCTGATCGGCTGGTTCGATGGATCCTTCGATTTTGGCCGTTCTGCAGAAAAACTGCTGCATACTCCTAATCCAGACAAGGGAATGGGCGTCTATAACGGCGCCTACTACTCAAATCCGGTTATTGATAAAATGATCATCGACAGCTCCTCGATTATTGATCTTGAAGAACGCAGGAAAGCCTTACAGATGATAAACAGAAAATCCATCGAAGACGTGGCCTGGATTCCTCTGCATTATCAGCAGGACATCTTTGCAGTGGTCAAAGGCAAGGACATCAAGTTTACCCCTCGTCCTGACCGCTGGATAGTCGTCAAAGAAATTATGTGATATCAACAACTCATTAATCCTTTACTCAACCGGGAGTCGTTAAGACTCCCGGTCTCAGCCGATGGCAACCTATATAGTTCGAAGACTGCTGCAGGGCATCATTGTACTGCTGGCTGTCTCGACAGTATGTTTTATAATGTTCCGCTACACTGGCGATCCCGTGCTGATGCTGGCAGGAAAATATGCTACCCAGGCGGAAAGGGAAATGGTACGCCAGGCCTACGGACTGGACCGCCCAGTGCATGTACAATACATCAGTTTTCTAGGCGGAGTACTTCAGGGTGATTTTGGAAAATCCTATGTCAGTCAGATTGACGCACTTGATATGATTTTAGAGAGATTTCCTGCGACATTTGAGCTTGCCTTTATTGCAATCACAATTTCTTTTATTTTCGGTGTGGGGCTTGGAGTAGTGGTTTCAGTCTGGCCCAATGGAATTTTAAGCAGGTCGATAATGGCAGGTTCACTCTTTGGTATCTCCATTCCAACATTTCTCATTGGTATTCTGCTGGTAATGTTCTTCTCCGTATACATCGAAATCTTCCCTTCCTTCGGCAGAGGAGATACGGTGCAGATCGGATTCTGGCGCACAGGACTTTTAACGGCTTCCGGTTGGCAGCATATACTCCTGCCGGCACTTACTCTTTCCGGCTATCAGCTCGCGGTACTTATTCGCTTAACCAGAGCCGGAATGCGTGAGACACTCTCGGAAGAATACATAAAAACGGCCAAGGCCAAAGGCTTATCACCAGGTAAAGTAGTATTAAAACATGCATTGCGAAATGTGATGATTCCTGTCGTCACCATTACAGGTCTCTCTTTTGGGGAGCTCATCGCCTTTTCCATTGTCACCGAGACCATTTTCCAGTGGCCAGGGATGGGGAATCTACTGCTCAGTTCTATCTTTGAAACTGACCAGCCAATCATCGTAACATATATTATGCTGGCTGCCTGCATCATCCTCACCATAAATATTCTGGTGGATATGCTTTACGCGTACCTAAACCCTCGTATACGCTACGATTGATTTGAGACCAGAGAACCATCATGAAAAAGTTGCTTCGCTCACGCCGCATACAGAGTTTTCTCCATGACCCGTCGGCTGTTGTCGGCCTGGGGATCTTGCTTCTCTTTCTCTTTTGCGCAGTTTTTGCCCCATATATCGCGCCAATGAACCCCTATGACCTTGTTTCCGTTGATCTTGGTGATTTTCTCCTGCCGCCAAGCTGGATGGAAGGCGGAGTCGCCCGGTTTCCTCTGGGGACAGATGATCAGGGCCGAGGTATTCTCTCCACCATTCTTTTTGGTCTGCGCACTTCAATCATCGTTGGTACTTCCGTAGTTACCATTGCAGGACTTTTCGGTATAATTTTCGGGATGTTGGGAGCATATTACGGTGGTCTGCTGGATGCAGCAATAATGCGGGCTGCTGACACGGTTTTTGCCTTTTCAACCACTCTGATTGCAGTACTGCTCCTGGGAGTTTTCGAAAGCAGAGGTATCTTCACGGTTATAATCGCCATCTGCATTGCTGATTGGGTTAAATATGCCAGAACTATACGCGGCAGTGTGCTGGAAATAAAAAACTACCCATATGTCCTTGCGGCAAAATCCTCAGGCGCTAATGATTTTCGCATACTTTTTCGGCATATTCTTCCCAATGCACTGCCGCCCGTTCTTGTAGTCATGGCGGTGGATATGGCTGTAGTTATCATGCTTGAAGCTACACTGAGCTTTCTTGGCGTCGGTGTTCCTCTTACTGAACCTTCTCTTGGTATGATGATCGCTATCGGGAAAAATTACATCTACGCCGGCATGTGGTGGATGGTAATTTTTCCCGGGGTCACACTTATTGCAATGGTGGTCGGCATCAATCTTTTTGCCGACTGGTTGCGTGAGGAACTGAATCCACGATTGTAATTCGGAGAAAGTTCGTGCGAGTATTGCATTACTCGAGATAACGTGTAATCAGTGTCTTTCCTTAAATGGCACTATTCAGTAAGACTTGCGCCAGGCCATACATGTGGAATATGCATATTTCCAAAAAACTTGAGATAACAGGTCATTTTGAGTGCCCCGAAAACCCCTGCAGACCAGGGAAAAAATAATGTCTGGCATCCCCTGCCAATGCCATACAAGCCAACGAGATTGAAGTAGAACTGTCTTTCTTCAGTATCCGAAATACAATTGACAAGGAGGTGCGGAATACGATACTTTGGTGGTTCCACGGAAGGGGCATACTGGCAAAACTCATGTACTATCAAAACAATGCAGGGGGATCTCGATGGCAGACTCGGTTCTTTCTATCCATGGACTGTGCAAATCGTTTTCCAACCAGCAGATCCTCTCCGACTTTCACCTCGAAGTGCGAAATGGTGAATTTATCACCCTTCTCGGCCCTTCGGGATGCGGTAAAACAACACTATTGCGAATTGTTGCCGGTTTTGAGGAACCGGATTCCGGCACAATCCTTTTAGACGGTAAAAACCTCCTCTCTCTGCCGGCGGAAAAACGTAAAGTCAATACGGTTTTTCAAAGTTATGCCCTTTTCCCCCACCTCAGTGTCTTTGAAAATGTTGCCTTCGGCCTGCGACTGCAAAAAGTAAAAGGAGAGGAACTGGAAAACAGAGTGAACCAGGCACTGACCCAGGTCCAAATGGCAAACTATGCCGAGCGCTTTCCTCATCAGCTCTCCGGTGGTCAGCAACAGCGGGTCGCCATGGCCAGAGCGACCGTCAATAAGCCGCGAATTCTGCTTCTTGATGAACCACTCTCCGCCCTGGACGCCCGATTGCGCCGTGAGATGCAGGTTGAACTCAAACGACTGCAGCGCGAACTCGGCATTTCCTTTATTTTTGTGACTCACGATCAGGATGAAGCCCTGTCAATGTCCGACAGGGTTGTCGTCATTCAAGAGGGACGCATCGCCCAGTTGGGCACCCCGCGACAAGTCTACGAAGAACCGGAAAACCTTTATGTCGCTAAGTTCATTGGTGAAATAAACACATTCCCCGGAGTTGTTCAGGAAGAGCTTGATAACGGTCAAGTGAAAATACAAATAGGCGACCAGATTGTCGAAACCCGCAGCAAAAAAAACCTGTCTCCCGGCCAGAATGTTGTCCTCCTTCTCCGTCCTGAGGATCTTCGCCTCTATCAACAGCCGCAGAGAGATATTCCCGTCTTTGCAGGAAGCATAGCCGAACGCGGTTATCGCGGCAGCACCCTGGACACCTGGATCCACCTGGACAACGGCCTGAAAATCAAAGCCTGCGAATTTTTTGACGAAGACGACCCCGATTTCGACTACCGGGTGGGTGAACGGGTCATGGTTGCCTGGGTCAAAGGCTGGGAGGTCGTCTTACCTGATGAAGGTTGAAAGCAAGACAAAGTTCTTCATCATCACCCTGGTTTCCGGCTGGCTGGTGCTTCTCGGTGTGGTGCCGCTGCTTCTTTTGATCGGCGCCAGTTTTCTTGCCCACGACCCCATGCAGCTGGTACGATTTGAATTTTCCACAGATGCCTATGTGCAGCTGGCAGATCCGGTATACATCAAAGTCATCTGGCGCTCTCTCCAGCTGGCTCTTATCACTACTTTTCTCTGTCTCATCATCGGATACCCTTTTGCCTGGTATACGGCACGCCTTTCACCCGGCTGGCGAACCGCAGCTCTTGTTCTTCTTATGATCCCTTTCTGGACCAATTCGCTGGTGCGGACCTATGCTATCCGCATGGTTCTGGGAACTCAGGGGATCTTAAACAAGGTCCTGCTCTCTCTTGGAATAATCGATGCTCCTATACGGTTCATGTATACCGATTTCGCTGTTGTTACCGGTCTTTTTTATCTGATGCTGCCTTTTATGATCCTGCCGCTCTATGCCAGTGCAGAAAAGCTGAACTTCCAACTGGTCGAGGCTGCCCGAGATCTCGGTGCCGGTGCGCTGCAGACCCTGAGAAAAGTTATCCTTCCCTTGACCCTGCCCGGCATTGTAGCCGGCTGTGTTATGGTGTTTGTGCCGACCATGGGTCTTTTTTATGTTGCCTCTCTTCTCGGCGGCGCCCGCCAGCTGCTCATCGGCAACCTTATCCAGCAGCAGTTTCTCAACGCCAGAAACTGGCCGTTGGGTTCAGCAACCAGCGTTCTTCTCATTTTCGTGATGGCTGTCATGCTGGGCGGCTACGGCCTTCTGGTTCGCAGAATGTCGCAAAGGGAGAGAAGAAAATGAAGAACCTCCGTTTTTTCTATTTTACCGGTATCTTCGTTTTTCTCTATCTTCCTATCGCCGTGCTGGTGGTTAACGGTTTCAATAAAAATCGCTACGGCATGAGATGGGACGGCTTTACTCTGGAGTGGTTTGTTTCCATGGCCCGCAACACTTCTTTGATGGAGGCGGCCCGACATTCCCTCACCGTAGCGGTCTGTGCCGCTACCCTGGCAACCATTATCGGCGCGCTGGCCGGAATCGGCCTGACCCGCTATCGTTTTCCCGGCCGCCGCATCATTCAGGGAACAACCATCACGCTCATGATGGCCCCCGATATCATTCTTGCCATCGCTCTGCTGGTTCTTTTTGTCAGCATGGGAATTTCTCTTGGGTTCTGGTCTCTTCTGCTTGCCCACATAACCTTCTGCCTGCCTTTTACCATCATGACGGTAGTGGCGCGGTTACAGGGGTTCGACCCCAACCTGCTGGATGCAGCTCGGGATCTGGGTGCCTCAGAGAAATCCATCGTTACCCGGGTGCTCCTGCCTATGATGCGCCCCGCGCTGATTTCCTGCTGGCTTTTATCATTTACCCTTTCGCTCGATGATGTTATCGTCAGCTCGTTTGTTACAGGACCCAGCTATGACGTCCTGCCTCTGAAAATCTTTTCCATGGTAAAAGTTGGTGTAAAACCGGAGGTGAACGCCCTGGCCACCCTGATGGTGCTGCTGTCGCTGCTTCTGGTTGTCGTCAGTCAAATCATACTGAAGGAGAAAAAAGGATATGAAAAACTGGATCAAGGTCTTCGCTCTGGCACTGGTCATGCTCCCCGCCGCAACTCAGGCAATAGCCGCTGACAAGGTCTACATCTATAACTGGACCGAATATCTTCCTGAATCAGTACTGGAGATGTTCACTGCCCAAACGGGTATTGAAGTAGTCTATACCACCTACGACAGCAACGAAACCATGTATGCCAAGTTGAAACTTATCAAAGATGATGGCTATGACGTTGCGGTTCCTTCCACGTATTTTGTCGACAAGATGGGAAGAGAAGGTATGCTGCAGCCACTGGATCACACACTCCTTCCCAATATGAAAGGACTTGACCCGGCCCTGCTCCACAAGGATTATGATAGAAACAACACCTATTCCATTCCTTATATGTGGGGCTCCACCGGCATAGGGGTCAATGCGGATGCCATCAACCCCGAAAGCATAACCTCCTGGGAAGACCTGTGGCGACCGGAATTTTCCAGAAGCCTCCTCCTCCAGGACGATATGCGTGAAGTATTCCATATGGCTCTCAAAATCAAGGGCTACAGCAGCAACAGTACTGACCCTAAGGAAATAGAAGAGGCGTATCTGCTCCTGCGCAAACTGATGCCCAATGTCCTTCTTTTTAACAGCGATTCTCCCCGACTGCCCTACCTCGCCGGAGAAGTAAACCTGGGAATGATCTGGAATGGAGAAGCCTGGATGGCCCAGGAAGAAAACCCCAGTATCCGTTATGTCTACCCCAAGGAGGGAGCAAATTTCTGGGTCGACAGCTTTGTTATTCCAAAAAGCGCCCGTAATCCGAAGGCTGCCCATGCCTTCATCAATTTTATGATGCAGCCCGAAATCGCTAAAATCTGTGTCGAGGAGAACGGCTACGCCACTCCGGTAAAAGATGCTTTACCACTATTGGATGAAAAAGTTCGCAACAGTGCGACCATCTTTCCCCCTGCCGAGGTCATTGCTCAAGGCGAATTTCAGAAAGATGTCGGCCCAGCACTGGCAACATATCAGCAATACTGGGAGAAACTGCGTACCGGACAATAATTTT
>JAZBNU010000490.1:0-16381 GCA_036350815.1 Desulfopila sp. | reverse complement strand
AGTCTTTCATCATTCCGTTATTGCAGCTGAACCTGATTTTCTTCTGGTTGACGGAACCTTTGATGTCCCTCTCCAGATTTCACAGCAGCATCTTACCAAAGGCGAAAGCAAAAGCGGGTCAATAGCTGCAGCTTCCATCGTGGCGAAACTGCAACGTGACGCCATCATGGATAATCTACACATTAAATATCCCCAATACGGCTTCAAAGCTAACAAAGGCTACCCAACCAGAGGGCATAAAGAGGCTATTGCGAAATACGGTATCTGTCCCGTGCACCGTTTAACCTTCAAGGGGGTCTGCCGTTTTGAGCGATAAAAGGATATCACTCGGAAAGCAGGGAGAGGCTATTGCTCTTCAGTATCTCTCATCCAAAGGATACCATATAGTAGCTACAAATTACCGAACTCGGTGCGGGGAAATCGACATCATTGCTGCATATCGCGAAGCCCTGATCTTCATAGAAGTCAAAACGAGAAAAAGTAGATTTCTCGATTCCCCTCTAGCGGCAGTAACAGAAAAAAAACAGCGCAGCATCAGCATTGTTGCTCAAGAATATCTCAGCAGAAATAAAAAATTCAACAGCGATGCCAGATTTGACGTGATTGCGATTCATATAGGCAATTTCGGTAAAAAATCAATTGAACACATTGAAAATGCCTTCGATCTTTGCTATGGGCATTAGACAGGATACTGTGAACGCTCAACAGAGAGGAGGGCACTATGCTCCTGACAGGAATAACCATGGGGTGCCCGGTTGGCATCGGCCCCGAGATAATTCTTAAATATTTTCATTCATATAAACCCGATGGTACCTTTTCCCCTGTGGTTATCGGCGATCTTGAAGTTTTACGCAGGAATGCACTCCATTTCAACATTTCTCTTCGCTGTGTCCACTGGACTCCAGGGGAAATTCCCTCTCCCGGAACAGTGCCGGTATATAATGTAGGCAATCTGCCCTCCGACATTCTCCGCTGGGGCGAGCCCAACCGCGACACTGGTACTGCCATGGCGAAATATATTGAACACGCGGTGACTCTGGCCCGGCAGGGTAAATTAAGCGGCATTACAACCTGTCCGATATCTAAGGCTGCTCTGCAAAAAGCCGGGTATTCCTATCCCGGACATACAGAGATGCTGGCCGATCTCGTGGGTGAAAACCAGTTCACCATGATGCTGGCCGGGGACAGACTGCGCGTCACTCTAGTTACCATTCATTGCGGCCTCGGTGCAGTTTCTGCAAACCTCAATACCGGCTTAGTCCTGCAGCGCATCATCCTCACTCATTCTTCTCTTTGCTCCGACTTCAATATAGCGAAACCTAAAATCGCCGTTGCCGGCCTCAATCCGCACGCCGGGGAAGACGGCTTATTCGGCCCGGAAGAAAGAGAAATCATTCTCCCTGCCGTTCAACAGGCCCGGCAGTGCGGCCTGGATATTGACGGCCCTTTTCCACCAGACACAGTCTTTCTCAAGGCAATCTCCGGAGAATACGACGGAGTAGTCTGCATGTACCACGACCAGGGACTTATTCCTTTTAAATTATTGCATTTCAGAGATGGTGTTAACGTCACCATCGGACTTTCTCTTGTGAGGACATCTGTGGATCATGGTACCGCATATGATATTGCCGGACAGGGATGCGCTACTCCGGATAGTCTTGCCGCAGCAGTCGAAATGGCAGCAAAAATTGCTCAAAACAGAAAAAGTTACAATACCAATTTGGCATAGATCAAAACTGGGTGCTGAAAAGATGACAGACCACAATTCTCAATACACGCAAAATGGCACACTCATTGTTTTTGAAGGTATAGACGGAACCGGTAAATCAACGCAACTCAAACTGCTGGCAGAGTATCTTTCTGAAAAAGGACATGATGTTATCTCTACCAGGGAGCCGACAGATGGCATATACGGCCAGAAAATCCGCGCCTTGTACCGCAATCGTGACAAGACCCGGAAAGAAGAAGAGCTTTCACTTTTTTTGCTGGATCGTCGGGAGCATGTAGACAGGGTGTTGAATCCGGCGTTGGCAGCCGGTAGAACCATACTCTGTGATCGATATTTTCTCTCAACAATTGCATACCAGGGAGCCGCCGGCATGGATCCTTCCTATATTGCATCACAAAATTCGTTTGCTCCCACCCCTGATCTTGCCTTTATCTTTCAGCTGGCACCGGAGGTCTCCATCGAAAGAATCACTCACAATCGGGGAGACGTACTCAACGACTTTGAAGAGAAAGAATCACTCTCAAAGGCAGAAATGATTTTCAATTCTCTCAACTTCCCGTATATTCATTATATCAATGCCGCTCAATCAATCGCGCAAGTTCACCAGGACGTTGTCGCTGTTGTAGAGAGTTTTTTCCGAGATAAAAGGTAGTTTCATGAAAGCGTTATCACGTATTCTCCTATTCCTGTTTGCTGCCGCATTTTTTTTTCTGACACAGGGGTGCGCCACATCCGACCAACCCCATTCTTCTGCTGCTGCAGCTGAGCCCGGTGATGATGCAGCTGATTTTTCCTGTTCGTATTTTTACTTTCTCTGGGGAAGCAACGCTGAATACCAGGAGCGTTATGAGGAAGCGCTGGAGGCCTACGAGAAAGCAGCCATCTGTGACCCTAATGCCCTCTATATAGCTGAGAAGATACCAGTACTGCTCATCCAGCTGGGACGCTTTGAAGAAGCCGCCGACTGGTTGGAGAATTATATCGTTGACCGGCCCGACAAGACCGTCCAAAGGTTCATGCTGGCCCGTCTGAAGATCGAAGCCGGCCAGGAAGATGAAGCAATAGAGCTCTACCGTGAAGCACTTCAGGCGGAACCTGACAATGATAACATTCGTCTGCGGCTGGGATTGCTGTACAGCAAAAAAGGTGAATACACAATAGCCGAAACGCTTTTCCAGGCCATTCTAAACAACAATGGCGAATCATACTTCGCTCTTCTTTATTTAGCACGTCTTCATGCGAAAACCGGTCATCTCAATGCTGCAGAGCAAAAATACATGGAGGCCCTGGCTCTGAACTGGTCCCAGGAACTATGCCTTGAGATTGCCGATTTTTATAATCTCCGCAAGCAGTTTTCCAAGGCCAGGGAAATGTACGAACAAATTCTGCAAAAAGACGAACGGGACGAACGGGCCGCTTTAGGAATGGTGCAGACCTATCTCTATCTTCAAGATGCTGAAGCTGCGCTGCAGGAACTGAGCAGAATTCGCAGGTTCAGCAATAATTTTGTCAGGCTTGATCTTATCCGCAGCCAGATACTCATTAATATCGATGATAATGACAGAGCCAAAGAGATTCTTCTTGAGCTACTCCAGAACGAAGCTCCTGCTCAGGCATATTATCTTTTAGGGGTCATTTTCTATCAGGAGGGGGATTTTACCAAAGCCATCACTCATCTCAACACCATTCCGCCTTCTGCTTCGGAATATCGTGATGCCATAATGCTTCAGGTTCGAATTCTCGAGGAAAGCGGGAGATCAAACCAATCGATAGATCTGCTGGAAAAAGCTATCGTAGACAGAGAACATCGACTTCCCGTATTCTATTCCTGGCTCGCCTCTCTCTACCAGAATCAGCAGAATATGGCAAAAGCTCTTGCCACCCTTGCCGCTGGAACGACGGTTTTCACAGAAGACGAATCTCTACTCTATGAATATGCGGTGCTCCAGGAAAAATCCGGCAACCACGAAGAAGCCATGCAGTTAATGCAGAAAATTCTGGCTAAAAACATCAACCATGCTGATGCTCTTAACTTTATCGGTTACAGTTGGGCCGACAGAAACATCCAACTACAGAAAGCTTATGAGTATATAACCAGAGCACTGGAAATAAAACCAGAGAGCGGCTATATTCTTGACAGTCTCGGTTGGGTGTACTACCGCCTCGGAGCCTTCGAAAAAGCTGAAGTAGAATTACTCAAGGCCCTTGAACTGGAACCAAATGACCCATATATACACGAACACCTGGGTGACACGTATAAGGCTCTCGGCAATAAGGAGAAATCGAGATATTACTACCAAAAATCCCTTGAATTCCCGATAGACGACGTGACGAGAGAATCTATTACGAAAAAATTACTGAAACTTGATGATAATTAACCGAACCGTTACCTCAATAGTCCTTTTTTCCCTGCTCTGTATCAGTGGCTGTGCCCAGAAGCAGTGGAAAGATCCCCTGTTGGAAGAAGAGGAGAAATCCACTCGTACCCTGATCATGAAAGAACTGGAGAAACGGGAAGCTGTCTGCACCTGCTGCATGGATGCAGAAATTACAGCAAAGTGGGATTCACAACTCTATGAAGGGGGACTTGAAGGGTATCTCCAGGTTCTCTTGCCTTCCTCATTTAAACTGGTGGCCATCAACCCTCTCGGTCAACCGCTTTTCGCCATAACCTCGGACGGAATGCAGTTTCAGACCATCAATGCCGTCAAAGGTGTGTATAAACATGGCAAGGTCTCCAGTTTTGTAAAAAGACATTCCATTCCTGAAAATGTTTTACACGACCAGTGGGGGAATTGGTTGACAGGAAAGATGCAATTTACAGCTGAAGAGCTTGTGGAACTGCGAAAAGATGCTGAGTCACGAGGAATCTGGCTTACCCTCGAAAAACCTGCAAACACATTCTTCCCCAAGGAATACCTTCTTTTTGATTTCGCCCAGAATCAACTCCTCGAAAGAGTAGTATTTAACCCACAGGGGAATGAATCCGTCAACGTTATGTACATGGACTGGGATCGGGTCAATGGCTGCCCTGTGCCGACATCCATACACGTGAAAGGAAGTTCCTACGGCACCACCATCAATATCGAGTTAGAAGATATCATGAACAACCGGAACTTCAGTCAGGAGAATTTTTCCCTCAAACTTCCACCGGGATATCTGCGGCAGTATTACCCTTGATAAGGAAGAATGGTTTCCGTGTTTTTCTCACCCTTCTTTCTTGCCAAGACTGCTGATTATAATAACGAAAAGGTTATCTTCCCGAAAAAAAACCTGCTTCAGTTCATAGTTAAAACCGCCGACAAGATCAAGAATGACCCTGACCTTGTCAGGTTCTCTCATTTTAACAACTCGCACCTGCTGTATGTATTTCCCTTTGGTTTGCAGAGATGGTTCAATTCCATAGCCGAGTATGGCATCAAGAAAATCACAAACAACCAGAAGGTCCTCCGATTCTCTGGAAAATACCAGAGGTGGATGAAAACCGCTGAGCCTGAAAAGAACCATTTCCTTGTCATTGGTGCTCCGCTCGTAACTTACATTGAGCAGTACCGGAATATCCTCATCAACCACCTCGGCAAAATCGTCGTCTTCACCTTTGCCAATCTCACCAGCACTCTCCTGGGAGACATCAGTATCACCTTGAAAAGACACATGGGCGACTTCATCAGAAGAGGTGCTCACGACGTCCGTCTGGCTTTCGACAGGCGGACTTTCTAAACTCGAGACAGATGAAGAAGATTTCACCATCTCTCTGCTCTCACTCTGGATTCCATCCTTTCCTACAACTGCAGCAATGTCTTTCTGGGGATCCTCAGCCTGGCGTACTACTTGCAAAACAAGCGTTTTGCCGTTTTCCGTGACCTGCCTGTCTATCACAAAAGTGTTATCCTCACTGAGATCAATGACGACACGTGTCTTTGTTGTAGGCTTAAAGTGTAAGCCTATACGGATTTGTCGTATCAGGCCATTTCCTCCCTCTATGGCCATTTTCTTTTTCGCACTATAACGAACACCTTGAAAATCACAAACAATCCGGGGTTTTTCACCCGAAAGTTGAAATATTTCTGGAAATATTACGGTATTCATTTTCACTTCTACAGATTCTATACCGTCTTTTTTTAAAAATCGGACACTTTCTATTTCAGCGTTTTTAGCACCGGCATCTAAAACGATACCAGGTACCAGAAAAGCAACAAGAAGAAAAAATAATGGTAACCTGAATTTCATTTCATTATCCATTTTTATGTGACTTTTTAAGTATATGGAAGATCCAAGAAATAGAATTACTCTTTGAATACTGTATCCTTACTTGAAAAGTCAACCGAATTCCGTTAAAGCTAGACGGTCCAACAATAAGAGGCGCTCCAAACAGCGCGTTTACGATACCGCATCCTGCAGGAAATACCGCACCACTGTCACGTTACAGAAACTCATGCCAAATCAGTCTATCCTTCCCTATGTCAATAAGCCGGGCCGTTATCTGGGCAATGAATATAATTCCGCTCACAAAGAGTGGGACCAAACCGATGTTCGTTTCGCTCTTGTATTTCCGGATCTCTATGAAATAGGGATGTCCCATCTCGGGTTACAGATCCTCTACCATATTCTCAATTATAACCACACCACCCTTGCTGAAAGGTGCTTTTGCCCCGACCGTGATGCAGAAAAACTGCTGCGCCAGAAAAAGTGGCCCCTGCTTTCCCTGGAATCCAAGCGGCCGCTCTCTTCTTTTGATATAGTTGGAATTACTCTGCCTTACGAACTGTGCTACACGAACATCCTCACTATACTTGAACTCAGCGGTATTGAAAAATACAGTGCGAAACGAGACCCAGACGCCCCACTCATTCTCGGCGGCGGTTCCTGTTCTCTCAACCCTGAACCGGTAGCCGACTTTTTTGATGCCATTCTCTTAGGGGATGGAGAAGAAGCTATTCTTGAAATCGGTGAGATCATCCGGCAAAACAAAGAAAAGAAACAAGATAAAGCCGCCATCCTCAGAGAACTCTCCCTGGTGAAAGGAATGTATATTCCAGCTTTCTTCTCACCACAATATGACACAAACCACCGAATTGCAGCGATAGTTACCAACCAGGAAGGAAAGGATCATGTTGAACGAAGAATTGTCAGTGATCTTGATTCGGTAATGCACCTGATGCATCCGGTGGTCCCCAATGCGAAAATTGTCCATGACCGGCTTGGAGTGGAAATTGCGCGAGGCTGCACCCGGGGATGCCGTTTCTGCCAGGCTGGCATGATCTATCGGCCTGTCCGGGAAAGAACAGTTGAACAGGTTATGGAGCTGGCACAAAAGGGAATAGCTCATTCAGGTTTTGAAGAGCTTGCTCTGCTCTCCCTCTCTACAGGTGATTACTCCTGCATTGATCGCCTCCTCCCGGAACTCATGGATCGGTTTGCTGAAGATTTTGTCTCGGTTTCCATGCCTTCCATGCGTGTCGGAACACTCTCCCAGACCGTGATGGACCAGATTCGACGTGTACGCAAAACAGGGTTTACCGTAGCTCCTGAAGCCGGCAGCGAACGCCTGCGTCACGTCATCAACAAGGGCATTAGCGAAGAGGACCTTCTGCAAACATGCAAGGATGCTTTTACCCTTGGCTGGAACACCATCAAGCTCTACTTCATGATTGGTCTTCCGACTGAAGAAGTCGAAGATATAGACGAAATTGCTCTTCTCATCGAAAAGATCAAAGCGGTTGCCAACGCCTCAGGAAACCGTCGAAAACAGCTCACCGCCAGTGTCGGTACCTTTGTCCCAAAGCCCCATACTCCTTTTCAATGGGAAAAACAGATTTCTCTCCCAGAGAGCCGTGAAAAGATCCTGCATCTGAAAAAAAACATGCCGAGAAAGGGGGCAAAATTAAAATGGCATGATCCGGAGACAAGTTTTCTCGAAGGCGTTTTTTCCCGAGGAGACAGGCGACTCGCCAAACTCATAGAGACAGCATGGTCTCTGGGATCCCGGCTGGATGGATGGTCTGAACATTTCTCCCTGCCGCTCTGGGAAGAAGCTGCCCGGCAATGCAACCTCGATTTAAACGATTACCTCCGGGCCAGAAACCATGACGAAATATTACCCTGGCAGCATTTATCCAGCGGGCTTGATCCCGATTTTTTTCTCCGGGAACTTGAAAAAGGCCAAAAGGGCATCTATACACCGGACTGCAGGTATCATGGATGCCAGGACTGCGGATTATGTGATTTCTCCACTATCAAACCGGTTGTCCACACAAACAGCAAGACATCGCCCCCCCCTGAACGACAATCCCAAGCAGTCGAAAATACTTCACAGGCAGCCTCCGAGCATTATAAATACATCGTCAACTACTCGCGAAAAGGAGACATCAGTTATCTCGGTCATCTGGAAATGCTCCAGCTTATTTTTCGGTCTTTGCGGCGAGCTGAACTGCGAACGCATTTTTCTCACGGCTTCAACCCATCACCAAAAATTTCGTTTAGCGGTGCTCTTCCTGTCGGTATGGAGAGCGAAGCGGAATTTTTCATAATGGATCTTCTTGAGCCCCTGGCAGATGTATCAGATACAGCAGATCGTTTAAATCGCTGTCTTCCAGCAGGTCTCGAAATTCAGGAGATATTACCTCACAGCGGGAAGATCCCACAATCAGTGATCAGTACCTACAAAGTACAGCTTCCTCGTGATATCGATGCCGACGAAACAGAGGCTGTTAGAGAGTATCTCGACACAGACATGTTTTTTGTTACCCGAAGAAGGAAAGGTCAGGACAAAGAAATCGAAATCCGTTCACTTGTGAAGGATTTCCAGTTGCTCAATGGTAAAACACTTGAAGTTTATATTCAATCAACAGCCGGGACTCCCGGGATTAAAGTTCAGGAAGCGCTTGCCCATATCCTTGCGCTGCCGCAGGATGAAGTTTTAAGCAGCAAAATCATGAAAACTTCCTGGAAACAATCGCCCCTTGAGTAAAGATTGTTGCCCGCCGGGAATCATCGTGGTAGAAAACTATGACGGCTCCTTCCTGTCCCAGCAAAGACACGTTGCACAGGAGCATTCCTGAATTATCGACAGTACAGAAAATACACCTTCTGCAACCAGGCCGGTCGGTTTTGGCCCCGGCTTCACAACTCAAACTTATTCACGATTTTATCCAAGAGGACCCCAGATGAACAAAAAGATTATCCTTCGTGACGATGAAATGCCGAAACAATGGTATAATGTTGTTCCTGATATTCCAAACGGACTCAAACCTCCCCTGGATCCCGTGACTAAAGAGCCCATGGGGCCTGATAAACTCGCTCCTGTTTTCCCCATGGGACTGCTGGAACAGGAGATGTCCACCGCCAGGTTCATAGATATTCCTGAAGAAGTGTCCAATATCCTCAAAATCTGGCGTCCTGCTCCTCTTGTTCGGGCAAATAATCTCGAAGCCGCTCTGGGGACAAAGGCCAAAATCTATTTCAAAAACGAGGGAGTTTCGCCAGTTGGCTCGCACAAGGCCAACAGCGCAGTTCCCCAGGCCTATTACAATATGAAAGAGGGTGTAAAACGTCTTGCTACCGAAACAGGTGCCGGCCAGTGGGGCAGTGCCCTGTCTTTTGCGACCAGCAAATTCGGACTGCAATGCAAAGTATACATGGTACGAGTTTCTTATGACCAGAAGCCCTACAGAAAGTCGATGATGCACACCTACGGTGCAGAAATACTTCCAAGCCCCAGTCAGGAAACCGAAACCGGCAGAAGAATACTGGCGCAATACCCGGACACCCCAGGTTCACTCGGCATTGCAATATCCGAAGCTCTGGAAGATGCCTCCAAGCGTGAAGACACGAAATACGCTCTCGGCTCTGTTCTCAACCATGTTGTCCTGCATCAGTCTATCATTGGTCTGGAAGCTAAGAAACAAATGGAAATCGCCGGCGATTATCCCGATGTCATTATCGGATGCTGTGGAGGCGGCTCAAACTTTGCCGGACTCATGTCTCCCTATGTCCCAGATTATCTCGAAGGGAAAAAATTACGGTTTATCGGAGTAGAGCCAGCCTCCTGCCCCTCTCTTACCATGGGTAAACTCGCCTATGATTTCGGCGATGTGGCGCAAACGACCCCGCTTCTCTACATGTACACCCTGGGCCATGACTTCATACCCCCTGGTATTCATGCCGGGGGCCTGCGCTATCATGGTATGGCCCCAATTGTCTCAGCACTTGTCCGTGAAAAAATGATAGAACCACTGAAGGTGCACCAACTGGAATGTTTTGAAGCAGGCGTGCTGTTTGCAAAGACAGAAGGTATCATCCCAGCCCCGGAAACTTGTCACGCTATTCGCGGAGCTATTATCGAGGCAACCCGAGATCTCCAGGAAGAGAAGACAATTCTGTTCAACTTTTCCGGACATGGGCTGATTGACATGGGCTCTTATGACAAGTTCTATTCAGGCCAACTGCAGAACTATGATTATCCGGAAGAGGAGATAGCCAGATCAATAGCAAACCTACCTAAAATCTGACATGCTTCTATGCATCCTCCTCAGAGATTGCCGGTAAAACACATATATAGAGGCAGATCTGGAACACAGATAGTTTTTTTTCTGATGCTCTTCTGGGTCTGCTCTCTGTCTCTCCCCTGCCACACCTTTCTAGCTGCCGAGATCCCGGAAGAGTCTCTTGATCGTTATATTACCAACGGGGCATATGGCCTACAGCTTGGCGGTACAATCGTTGTGGCAAGAAACCTTGATACATCCTATATACCCGCATCAACCATTAAGATTTTGACGGCTCTGATGGCGCTGGAGATTCTTGGACCTGAATATCGCTTTGCCACTCGTTTCTATGCTGATGCCGACAAAACTCTTTACATCAAAGGAGAGGGAGATCCTTTTTTCACCTCTGAGGCGATAGCTGAGATTGCATCCCGACTCAAAAAAGCAGGCATCATTGAAGTTGGCGAAATCGTTATTGACGATAGTGCTTTTTCTGTGAACGGCCCGCCTCCCGGTTCAGAAAATACAGCAAATCCCTACGATGCCGGCAGTGGCGCACTGGCCGTAAATTTCAATGCCCTTCCTTTTGTCATCACACAGAATAACACCGTGGTATCAGGAGAAGGGCAGACACCACTCCTTCCAATTATGTCCGAAATAGGTTCGCGTTTCCACAAGGGCAGTTACCGTATCAACGTAGAAGCCTTTCCGCAGAAAAAAGAACACTCCAACACTGTTCGTTACTGCGGCGAATTGATAACATCTCTATTCAGCCTGGAAGGGATACGGATAAACGGAAGTTACCGCAAAGGAGTAACACCGCCCGATGCCCTCCCTGTGCTGCTCTATGAATCCGAAAAAACCGTAGCTGAGCTGGTGCGCTTGTGCCTTCACTATTCCAGCAACTTCATAGCAAATCAGCTGTATCTAAGCTGCGGTGCAAGAATTTACGGGTATCCTGCAACCTGGGAGAAGGCCTGGAGAATGGTGCGGAAATATATCGATATGCGGCTCCCTCTTGTCGGGAATGCCATCCATATGGAGGATGGCTCAGGGCTTTCCAGAAAAAACAGTGTCACCCCTCGGGCTATGCTTGCAGTGCTCAACAGATTTGTTCCTCATGCCGCTCTTCTCCGGAGTCAGGGGAATGTTTTTCTGAAATCAGGAACACTCACCGGAGTCTACTCCTATGCAGGATATTTCAACACTGCAGGGCGACTTTCCCCCTTTGTTCTTTTTCTCAACCAGAAAAAGAATACCCGCAGATTGCTCCTCAGCCTCCTGGAAAAAAAATATCAAACCCTCTCACCTTACTGACAGTGAAGATACTCCACGTAATAAGCCAACGTCCCGATTCAACAGGCAGCGGAGTTTACCTCCAGGCAATCCTGCGGGAGTCTTTCGCCCGGGGTCACAGCAACAGCCTGATTGCAGCCGTCAACACGGACACTCTTCTGGAAACGGCGACATTATGGACCGAAAATACCAGCCTTGTGACTTTTGGTACCGAAGAACTGGACTTCCCTCTGCCGGGAATGAGTGATGTAATGCCGTATCCAAGCAGTGTGTTCAGCAGTCTCAGTTCTTCCCAGATCAGAAAATATGAAAAGGTTTTTCTGGCAAAGCTATCCGAACAGATCGCTTCTTTTTCTCCAGATATCATCCACAGTCATCATTTATGGCTGCTTACGGCGTTAATCGGACGATATTTCCCTGATATTCCACTGGTTACTAATTGTCATGGTTCAGATTTACGGCAATTTCGCATTTGCCCCTCTCTCCAACAACGTGTGAAGGAAGGATGTCGCAATATCGATCTGATTTTTGCTCTTACAGAAAGTCAACGTGATGAAATCATATCTCTTTTCGGCCATAATACCGAGAGAATCAGTATTTGCGGCTCAGGTTTTAACGACGCTCTCTTTGAATTTAAGGAAAAAGTTCCACCTCCTCCCATTCATGTAACGTATTGTGGAAAACTCAGCCGAGCCAAAGGAGTTCCCTGGCTGCTTCAGGCGATGTACAGATTACGAAATATCCCCTTCCATCTCAATATAGTCGGCGGTGTCACAGGAGCTGAAGGAAAAGAATGTTTGCAGTTAGCCAAAAGGCTAGAAAAAAAAGTAACCATGCACGGTCCTTTAAGTCAGTCGAATCTTGCCCTTCTCTTACAAGAGTCACATGTCCTTGTCCTGCCCTCGTTCTACGAAGGCTTGCCACTGGTTATTTTAGAAGCACTCGCCTGCGGCTGCAGGGTAGTCACGACAGATCTTCCAGGATGCAGAATAATCGCCGAAAAAATTGACCGGAATATCATCACATCAGTACCGCTGCCACGACTTCACACTATCGACACTCCTTTCGCACAAGATGAAGAATCGTTCATAGACGCGCTCCAGGATGGGCTGGAGAATACCTTTCAAAAGTGTATCCAGGACTCTTTACCCGGAAAAGGCGACATCGCTCGCTACATGTCCCAGTTTACCTGGCAGGAAATATTTACTACCATAGAGTGCGGCTACAACAGTCTCCATCACTGATCTGGATTACTCCTTCAGAATGCTGTTTTTCAATACTCTTCACTACCAACTTTTTCCCTGTGGTTATCCAGAATTGCGGAAATATTCCTTTTAAACTTATTTTTTTCCATGGTATATTCTCGATATTGACGCTTTTAACATCTATCGATACATTTTATTGCACGAAACAGGAGACCACTATGCCACGCTTTAACCACCTACTTTTCGCGATAACAATGCTCTCTATTTTTTCTGTCTTATTTCTTCTCAGCGGATGCAGTTCACCTGAGGGAAATGTTGCCGAGGGGAAAAAATGGTATGAAATGCATAACTGCAATAGCTGTCACGGCGATAATGGCAATGACGGGAACGGACCGGCAATAGCCGCACTCGACATGAGCTATCGTGCCTTTGTCAGTCGTCTCAGGAACGCAGAAACCGCTGTCATGCCAGTCTACAGCAAAGAGAAAATAAGCGACCAGGATGCTGCCGATATTCTCGCATATCTTCAAAGCCTGAAAGAATAATACTCTCGATTTTATTCACAGCGAGAAATGTGTGCAGGACTTTTTTTCTGCCCGCTATAAGACTTGCCCAACCACTACAATAATGCTTACCATTAACATTATAGAGATACTGGGCGTTTTCTGATAAGAACAACCGCTCCCAGCAAAGCATTACCAAACCTGAGCGGCAAATTCCCAGCAGGCATGCTCTCTTTGTTGGAAAGAAATAAGGTAACGCTATTAAATCTCCGACATAGATACTCTTGCAGCTTATGGAAGCCGTTTACACGTAGTATAAAGCCATCAGCCTTACCTAAAGGAGATTATTATGGTTAGTGGTCTATATTCTTTTCTCGCAAGTGTAGGATTTACCCACCCTCTTCATCCTGCCATGACCCATGCACCCATGGGTATGATTATAGGTATGTTTCTTTTCGGGTTGCTAGGTCTTAAATGGACGGACAAACATTTTTCTCTTACTGCCTATTACTGTTCAATTGTGGCTCTTATTACAGTATTTCCCACAGCTTTCCTTGGTTTTCTCGACTGGCTGCACCTCCTTCAGGGAGAGTGGTATACTCTCATTATTGTTAAAATGGTACTTACAGTTATCCTGACAATACTGTTGCTTCTCTCTGTAATATACCGAAATAAAGGGGCCAGCCCGGCAAAACTCATGATTTTCTATGCCCTTTGCATGGCCTGTGCGGGTGGACTTGGATATTCCGGCGGCGACCTTGTTTATGGCTGATTCTTCTGTCTGAGACGTTCGGGCTGATATGGGTAATCGAGCCGGGGAAACACTCTCTTCCCTGGCAACCTCGGCTGGGAAGAAATCCAGGTTAGCCATTCCGTTGGCCCTATGGCATATAAAAGTGAGGGGATTCATCAACCTTCAGAGAGCAGATCATTCTTCTTCCGGCAAAGCATCAACCCCTGCAGCAGTCGGATTGCCCCTTGACTGCTTAGAGGCTGACGCGGTTGCGGAGGCGAGGCGAAGGAAGGTGCTAAAGTAGTATCAGCATCTTCCTTCTACAACGATGCAAGTTAGTGAGGGAAGAAAGTCCTGATTCGGCAAAATACCGGATGGTCTTTGGTGCGCATTGTATATTCTTTTCACGCAAAAGATAAACACTTTAAATTTTTGACATATAGTCCAATATGGGAAGTCGACACAATGCTCATGATATATCCGGGATAAGATGATGCTTTTCCTGCAACTCCTTTATCTTGCCCTGATCTTTTATGGAGCCGTTTTTCTTGTTGTTTTTGTCGCTCAAAAACGTTTTATTTTTTATCCAACTCGAACCCGCCATATACTTCAAGAGTCATCTGCTGTTTCTCGACTTTCACTGACCAGCGATGGGCAAACGCTGCAGGGATGGCTGCTCCGTCCGGCTTTGGCAAACAAGAAGGTTATAATCTATTTCGGCGGGAACAGTGAAGACATTTTCAATGCCGCCGATCAATTCGAAAATTTCAGCGACACTGCTGTAGCCCTGGTCAACTACCGTGGCTATGGCACAAGCAGCGGTACCCCGGGAGAAAAGGAGTTTTTCCGCGACGCCTTGGCAGTCTATGATCACATTGCTGTCCTGTATGCCCCCGAAAAACTCTTTCTAATGGGAAGAAGCCTTGGGGCATCCGTTGCTTGTCATGTTGCCGCCAGCAGGAGGGCAACAGGGTTGATTCTCGTCTCTCCTTTCGACACCATGGAAAGCCAGATCCAGCGAAAGTTCCCACTTCTTCCCGTCGGGCTGCTGCTTCGCCATAAATTTAATTCTCTCGACTCTGTTCCAAAAATCAGCATACCGGTTCTGATTCTCTATGGCGGCAACGACAATGTTGTTCCTCCGACTCAGACGGAAAACCTCATCAGACTCATGACCGGGCCGAAACAACTGGTATACATCGCAGAGGCGGAACATAACACTATCGAACATTTTGCTGAATATGAGCTAATGATCCTTCAATTTATTGCTCTTTCAGAAGAAAACGAGTTCCATTACTCTCTCGAAGAGCCGCTCTGAAGACAAGTTTTTTTACCCAAAAGAGTTTTACTGAAGCCAGTACCATGTACTATATGATACAATTGATTTCAAGTCGGCATGACACAACGTTACGCTCTTGTCATTTCGAGTTCGCAAGATACACAGAAATATCGCTCAAGAAACAATACTTTCAGTTTCAAGCCGGATAAAAATGCTTTTTAATACATTCTCCTTCCCTATGTTCTTACGAGATTGTCGCAAATGAAAGAAACACAGTTCAATCATATTGAAAAAAATATCGACTCGTTTCCTTCCCTGCCAGCAACCGTGGCCGAAGTAATGAGCGTTGTCAACAATCCCGAAAGCTCAGCCAAAGAGCTGACTCAAGCCATACTGCCCGACCAGTCAATGTGTGTTGCTATTCTCAAAATTGCCAACTCAGCCCTCTACGGCAGACCGAAAAAGGTGAGTTCTCTGGAAACAGCAATCACCGTCTTAGGTTTTAATGAGATTGAGAATATAGTTTTAAGCAAGTCCGTATTGAACTCTTTCGGCACCATCTTCAAACGAAATGACGCTACTATCGAAGCGTTCTGGGACCACTCTTTTACCTGCGCCCTGGCTGCCAAAATCATTGCGGAACATTTCAGTATTTCTTCGCCTGGGCGATTCTTCATGGCCGGACTCATTCATGATATCGGCAAACTCGCCATGCTTCTCACTTTTCCAGAAGAATATCAGGCTGATAAATGGCTCACCGGTTTTTCATCGCCGGAAAAGCTCATCGAAGAACAGGAGCTATTTTCCCTCTCACACGAAGAAGTTGGTGGAAGATTATTAATGAAATGGGACTTTCCGGAACCTCTGGTAAATGCTTTGCAGTACCACCATATTCCCGAAAAATCACCCCGGCATCATGGTTTCCCTCTCATTGTTCAACTTGCAGATGCTCTTTCCCACATCTGCTGCACTTTGGGAAAAGAAGCTGTTGAAACAATTGAGGAGCACGTAAAAGAGCTCATTCCCGATATCGAAGACAACTGGAACCACCATAAACTCCCCTGGGAAAAACTTCGCCTGGAGATGTGGTATAACTGGGTTGTTATAGAACGAAAACACGGCAGTTCCATTCTATCGATTCTCGCCTATT
>JAZBNU010000489.1:0-10268 GCA_036350815.1 Desulfopila sp. | reverse complement strand
TACACAAAGCATCTGGTAAATATAGATGCTCCCCGTGTATTAACGGTTTATGACATGATACACGAGCTTTTTCCTGAACAGTTTGGAGGAATTGAGAAAAAAATTCCGGAGCATAAGGCTGCCGCAGTTTCTCGTGCGGATCATATTATCGCAATATCTCAGAATACGCGCACCGATATCATAAACTTTCTCGGTGTTCCTGAAAGGAAAATATCTGTAATACCTCTGGCATCATCTCTTGAAGTTACACTCCTCCCGGATCCAGGAACCACTGTAAGCTGGGATAAACCCTATCTTCTCTATGTCGGTTTGCGGCAAGGGGTTAAAAATTTTTCCACTCTCCTGACCGCGTATATGCATTCCAAGACCCTCAGGCACTATGATCTCCTTTGTGTCGGAGGCGGTCCATTTACCAGTCATGAATCTGGTTCCATTAAGTATTCCGGACTCCAGGACAAAATACATCAGATAGAGGCCGACGATATAGCCTTGAAAATTCTCTATGCCAATGCGACCGTTTTTGTGTATCCATCCTTGTATGAAGGTTTCGGTCTGCCATTGTTGGAAGCGATGAAGTGCGGCTGTCCGGTAGTGTGCAGTAACACAAGCTCTATGCCCGAAATTGCTGGTGATGCCGCCTGTTATTTTGATCCTGCTGATGCAGAGGAACTCCGCTTTCGGCTGGAGAGAATGGTTTTGTCTGAAACCGAACAAAAATATTATCAGCAGAGAGGATACGAACGAGAAAAAATCTTCTCATGGGACAGATGTGTGGAACAGACCGTTCAAGTCTATAAAAGTTTACAATAATTTTGTATGCCTTCTCAACCTGTTAACAAGCTCGAACGGCCATTGATTTCTGTTATCACTATTGTTCTCAATGGGGAAAACGAGTTGCGGCAAACCATAAACAGTGTCTTGCAGCAGACCTACGAGAGGGTGGAGTATATCGTAATAGATGGTGGCTCTGCAGATGGAACTGTTGCTATTCTCAAGGAGTATGAACCTCACCTTGCGTATTGGTCAAGTGAAAAAGACAAAGGAATCAGTGATGCTTTTAACAAAGGAATTGCAAGGGCTAAAGGCGAGATTGTTGGTCTGATCAATGCAGGAGACTGGTACGAGCCAGATACGTTAGAGCAGGTAGCTGCTGTCTTTCAGAGAGATAAAAGCGTTGATGTGGTCTGCGGTACTTTGCAGTTCTGGAAAGGGAAGTGCCGTGAGTATCTCTGCACTTCTGTACCTCAACTTCTTGAATGCGAGATGAGTGTGACCCATCCCACCTGTTTTGTGCGCAAGGAGTCATATTCCAGGGCTGGTTTATTTTCTCTTGATTATAAAATGGCAATGGACTACGAGATGCTTCTTCGTCTGAAAAAGCTAGGATGCCGATTTGTTTCTCTGAACTGTGTTCTCGCCAATATGCAGCACTATGGTGTTTCTGAAGAGAACTGGCAGGCCGCACTCCATGAAACCCATAGAGCAAGAAAAGCACTCCTCGGCAGTTCCTTTTATACTACGATTTGGTATTATTGGTTTCTCTATCTGAAACGTCGAATTCGTCTGTTGCTTGAAGAACTCGGCTGGGAAAGAGTGTTGCGTTTTTATAGAAAACGCATTGCACTGGTGAAAAAATTTAAATGAGCAACAGCTGTTCCTGGAGCAGAATTGAATACTATACAATCTCCTTTTTTCCTCTCCGTACTTGTTCCAGTGTTTAACTGGGATGTCAGAGAGCTGTTACAAAAAATCCACACGCAGGCAGAGGAATTACAGCCGGATTACCGTATTGAAATACTTGTGATGGATGATGGGTCAGTGGAACAGGACACCAACAGGGCATTTGCAGAAATGCTGCCTCTGGTGAAATTTACAGCTTTTCCTGAAAATCGGGGAAGAGCTGTTATACGAAATCTGCTTTTAGAAGAAGCCCAGGGAGAATATGTATTATTTCTCGATGCTGATATGCTACCAGATCATGACACATTTTTACAAAATTATGTTGAAAAAGCTATGGCAGGGTGTGAAATTGTCTGCGGCGGAATAAGCTATCTTCAAGTTGGAGATCTCCGCAAGGAGTATTCTTTCTATTATTATAAAAGCAGAAAAACAGAAGCTGTTCCTGTCGCTAAACGAAAAAGGCAGCCCTGGAGATATCTTTTTACATCAAATATTATGCTGCGCCGCTCGATATTGAGTGTGATGCGCTTTGATACACGTTTTTCAGGGTATGGCTTTGAGGATATAGAATGGGCAATACGTCTGGGAAAATATTATACGATTACTCATCTCGAAAACAGTTGCTCCCATATGGGGCTGATGACAAAAGCTGAGGCATATGCAAAAATGTCTCAGTCTATAGAAAATTATGCACTTCTCCTTGCTCTACATCCTGAAATTACTTCACAAAATATTGGTGTAAAAGCTGTAGCAATTTTAAAAGCATTGCCTCATGGGGTTCTCAGGTGGCTCGATCTTTTTCTGGTAAAAATGTTTTTTATGATCTCCTGGAATCCTGTCGCGTTCCTTCTTTTTCAATGTGATAAAATGGTTCTGCTGACCAATATGTTGAAAAAAAATACTCAGGCAGATTTGTTTTGATATCGCTTATCATTCCGACACTGAACGGAGGTGAACTGTTCCGGCGGGTTCTGGAAAAAATATCCCAGCAACGTTTGCAGGAAGAGTTTGAACTGCTGGTATTCGACTCCTCATCGACGGATAATACTGTTGCAGTGGCCAGGTCATATGGAGCCGAAGTGGTATCGGTCTTGAAAAAAGATTTTGACCATGGCGGAACCAGGAGCATGGCTGCCGCAAAGGCCTCTGGGGATATTCTCATCTTTATGACTCAGGATGCCGTTCCTACAGGCCCTGATGTCCTGGCTGCACTTATCACTCCTTTTAAAATAGACCGCTCTGTTGTGGTTACCTACGGACGGCAATTACCGGCTGAGAAAGCCACCATTGCAGCTGCTCATCTGCGCTTGTATAACTATCCTGATGTATCAAGCAAGAGAAGTATCAAAGATAAGGAAAAATATGGCCTGAAGACGGTCTTTATTTCCAATTCTTTTGCTGCGTACAGAAAAGCTGAACTGGCTGAGTGTGGATATTTTCAGAATGGATTAATTTTTGGTGAAGATACTTGTGCGGTAGGGAGATTACTGCGCCATGGCTATTGCATCAGTTATGTAGCGGAGGCAACAATATATCATTCCCATAATTATTCATTTGTGGAAGAGTTCAAGCGGTATTTCGATATTGGAGTGCTGCACACAGCAGAAAACTGGCTCCTGCAGGAATACGGTACGGCCGAAGGACAGGGCCTTGGATATATGCAATCAGCTTTTTCCTATTATCTTGCCAATAATGGCTGGTATCATATCCCGGATTTGATTATAAGATGCGGCATGAAATATTGTGGTTACAGGCTTGGACGTAACTTTAAAAAAATACCGAAGCAGTTGCGGCCCAGACTCAGTATGCACCAACATTGGTGGTCTAAGGCTAATAATCGGATAGGGTGAAAAAAGCATGTTGTCTTTGAATTTGCGGCAGCAGAGTTCATTTATATGTAAAATCATGAATTTGGTAGACTGCACCATTGTCTGTTTGTTTCTCTGGGTGTTGGTTAAGTGGTACCGGGTTCCGTGGAATTTTTACTATACATATCTGATCTGGATTTCTTTTGCTTTAAGCTTGATAAGTTTCCAGTATTTTCAGCTCTATCGTTCCTGGCGGGGGTGGAAGTTTTATCTGGAGTTTTTTGTTATCCTCAGAGCCTGGGGAGCAGTAATAGGTCTACTGCTCTTTTATTTTTTCATTTTTAAGATTTCCGAAGCCTATTCACGCGCGGTTTTTCTGCTTTGGATAGTTGGTACCCCGATCCTTCTTTTCGTATGCCATGTGGTTGCCAGAAAGGTGCTGCATTATTTTCGCTCAAAGGGGAAGAATATTCGTCATGCCGTGGTGGCCGGAGCTGGAGATCTTGGCATAAAACTGGCTCGAGAAGTTGAGTCCACTCCTTGGGCAGGTATTGAGGTAGTAGGTTTTTTTGATGACAAGATAGGTCCGACTGACAAGCATGAAGTTGTCGGTAAACCCGTGTTGGGAAAAATCAGCGATATCCGGGAATACCTGATGGCAAACGATGTTGATTATGTCTATGTAGCCTTGCCCATGCGTGCTGAAAAAAAGATTTTTACCCTGCTGCGTGAGTGCCGTTCTTTAGGCGCAAGGATCTATCTTGTGCCTGATATTTATGTCTACAGTCTGCACCATGCCGAGATCCAGTCACTGGGTAATATGCTGGTTCTCAATTTTAATCCTCATACCGAGTGGAAACGTGGCTTTGATATCATCTTTTCGACTCTAGCACTTCTGGCCGCATCTCCCCTTATGCTTTTCATAAGTATATTGATAAAATTGGAGGACAAGGGGCCGGTACTCTACCGGCATAAACGCATCACTTCTGCTGGGAAAACATTTGACTGTCTGAAATTTCGAACGATGCATGTCGGTGCCGAAGAAGAGTTGCCGCGATTACTGGATGAAAATCCTGAATTGCGCCTGGAATGGGAAAAAACATATAAGTTAAAAAATGATCCAAGAATTACAAAAATCGGTAAATTTCTGCGCAAAAGCAGCCTTGACGAGTTGCCTCAGTTTTTTAATGTGCTCAGAGGTGAGATGAGTGTTGTTGGAGCCCGTCCCATTGTTGCCCATGAACTGAACGAGTTTTACAAGGAAAGTGCTGGCAGGTATTGTTCTATGAAACCTGGTATTACAGGCCTGTGGCAGGTCGGACGCAGATCTAATACCGAAGATTATATTGATCGTGTTAAAATGGATGACTGGTACGTTCTCAACTATTCCCTGTGGACTGATATCAAGATTATCTGGAAAACAGTACTTGCGGTATTTAAAGGCAATGGTGCTTATTGATATATTTCATAATATTATGGGAGCTCAGGCTCTCTAGCTCGATTGTATCAATCTTTTTTTATGCTGCTGCGGTTTTTCGGAAGTACCAGAAACTAAGGCTTAGGGAGAGGTAATATGACTAATGTCTTCGCCGCTAAGAGAATAGTAGTTGGAATAACCGGTAGTATTGCCGCCTTTAAGGTTGCCGGCTGGGTAAGCACCCTCACCAAAGAAGAAGCACAGGTAGCCGTTGTCATGACAGAGTCAGCCTGCAAATTCATTGCCCCCCTTACTTTTGCGGCACTGACCGGAGAGAAGGTCTATACCTCAATGTTTGCAGAAGAGCAAAGCGGAACAGCTATGGCTCATATAGAGCTTGCTCAGGAAGCATCAGTTTTTCTCATAGCACCAGCATCAGCCCATACTATTGCCAGGCTTGCTCATGGCATGGCTGATGATCTTCTCAGTACAGCGGTCTTGGCGACAAAAGCACCAGTTGTTGTTTGCCCTGCGATGAATACACAGATGTATCTTCACAAAGCCACTCAGGAGAACATCAGCAGGTTGCGTGATCTTGGATATCTTGTAATAGATCCGGCTTCAGGGACGATGGCGTGCAAAGAAAAAGGACCTGGTCGTCTGGTAGAGTGGGACGTTGTGCACGAAACCTTGCTTCGGTGTTTCAAGGAAAACGATTTTCGTGGTGAACATGTTTTAGTGACTGCCGGACCAACACGGGAACACATAGACCCGGCAAGATTCATTAGTAACCGGTCTTCAGGAAAGATGGGCTATGCCCTGGCAGAGGCAGCATCTCGACGTGGGGCCAAGGTCACGCTGGTCAGCGGCCCAACCAGCCTTGCATGCCCATATGGGGTTGACAGGATTGATGTGCAGACAGCTGAAGAAATGTACCAGGTTATGATGCGGGAGTTTCCCAATTGTACCATTCTTATAAAGGCAGCTGCAGTAAGCGATTTCAGGCCGGCTCAAGTTTATGCTGAGAAAGTAAAAAAAGAGAATGCCGACGGAAGTATCAAGCTTACGGCAAATCCCGATATTTTATATGAAATTGGTCGATTGCGCCGAGAAGCGCATCAGGTTGTTGTCGGCTTTGCTGCAGAGAGCTGCAATCTGCACGAAGAAGGAAAAAGAAAGCTGCGCAAAAAGAATCTTGATCTAATAGCAGTTAACGATATCAGCCTAGACACTACAGGATTTGAGGTCGATACCAACAGGATACTGCTTATCGACGCACAGGAAAGCAAGCAGCTTCCTTTCGGTACCAAGAGCGAAACAGCCGATATGATTCTAAATCACATCGTCAACCGGTTTAGATGCAATACACCTTATTGCTGAACTTTCTCAATGTACCGTGAATAAAGACGAAAAAGCAATACTGCTGGTTACATGTTATGGCCATTTTGTAAGCCATTTCAACATGCTGGTTTTCCCCGCTGTTCTTATTCCCCTGGCTGATCAATTTGGCATGAGTATTGCCGAAACACTTTCCCTCTCTTTCTGGATGTATCTTCTTTTTGGTTTTTCAGCCCTGCCATGGGGGTTGGCAGGAGACAGATTTGGAACAAAAGCGTTATTGATGCTTTACCACACTGGAGCAGGTCTGTGTGGATTGCTTGCATTTTTTTCCTTGGCAAATCCTTTACTTTTCAGCCTTGCACTATCCGGCCTGGGATTGTTCTCCGGGATATATCATCCAGTAGGTCTTGGCTGGATTGCCAGGGATATTCGTAATACCAGTATAGGAATGGCATATAACGGAATGTTCGGCAATCTCGGCCTGGCGGCGGCTCCTCTTTTGGCAGGACTGGTGAATCTTTTTTTTGGAGTTGCCGCAGTGTATTTCGTTGTCGCGATGGTAAATCTGTCCGGCATCTTTTTTCTGCTGGGTACTGCCAGACAGCGCAGAAAAGAGACATCCCCGCACAACTCTACAACAGTATCAGCCCGGGTACCTTCACATTTTTTTATTCTCCTTGGTGCAACGATGCTTGGCGGCATTGTCTACCGGGGGACATCGGTTACTCTGCCGGCTTATTTTCAGTTGAGCAACGGAGAACTCTTCCAGGATCTTACTCTGTTGTTTGGTGGAATCGGTACGGAAAATGCTGTTGCTACAGTTACTACATCAATGATCTATCTGCTCGGCATGGCAGGGCAATATAGCGGAGGAAAGGTGGGAGAGCATTTCGATTTGCGCCGGGGCTATCTCTTCTTTCATTGTATTACAATTCCTGCAGCGATAGCCATGGCTTTGACAACAAATATCCCGCTAATTATTTTTGCAGTAATACATTCCTTTTTTCTTCTCGGAATGCAACCTATAGAGAATACTCTCGTTTCTCGTCTCGCTCCTCCATGGCTTATGAGTTCTGCCTATGGCCTGAAATTTGTACTCACCTTCGGCGTTGGTGCACTAGGAGTCAAAATTATAGAAATTATTGAGAAAAACTATGGATTTCCTGCCGTGTATCTCTCTTTGGCTAGTGTTTCTTCTCTTGTAGTGGCCTGTATCATTCTATTAATCGTCAGGACGAGATCTCGTGAGATGACAGAACTGTAGAACATGGTGTCCATTCAGTTCTTCGGCAAGGAAACACCAAATAAATTTCAAGTCATTGTATATGAACACGAAAATACGCTGTATCTATACTATTTCCGGCTCCATGAGAATTTCGTATTGTTAAATGGTCCAATTGATGCGGGTTTCAAACTTACTCCAATATGTTTTTTCGCTACCAGCGGGTTCTTTGCTGAAGCTGGTACATCTGAAACTCTCCGGTAGAAAATATTTATTGAGCGGGAATTGCAAGTGTTGTGGCAAGTGCTGCAGACACATAAACCTAAGATACCGTAAAGGATGGATCCGAAACGAAAAGCAGTTCAGTGAACTGGTCAAGGAAAATCCTGAATATCAAAGATTTACTGTGACAACAAAAGACCCGCTGGGATATCTTCAATTCAACTGTTCCTGGTTTGATTCCGACGAAGGTTGTCGTGACTATGACAAGCGTCTTGATATTTGTCGCAGATACCCGAATACATCGCTTCTTCTTCATGGTGGTAAACTTTTAAAAGGATGTGGATACCGGCTGAGTGAGGGCGTTCCTTTTGAAAAGTACCTGGATAAAGAGCTCAACACATTGAAAGATGAATAAAAAAATTTTAGTTGTTGAACCGTATTTTGGCGGGTCTCACCGACAATTTCTTCTTGGACTGCAGAAACATGTACCGGCAAATTACACGTTGCTAACCTTGCCTGCTCGAAAGTGGAAAATGAGGATGCAGCTTTCAGCTCCCTGGTTTGCCTGGTGCATTGAACAAATGGATGATAGGTATTTTGATACGGTACTTTGTTCAACTTTTGTTGATGTTGCCGTTTTAAAAGCACTGGTTGTTACAATGGAGAGTTGGAATCCGAACTGTACGTTTTGTACATACTTTCATGAAAACCAATGTATTTACCCAACTCGTCAGGAAAAAAGAATAAGGAATCAATTTGCTGCCATTAATTTTACAACCGCACTTGCGTCTGACAGGCTGGCTTTTAATTCCCACTATAACTGGCAGACCTTTATCAACAGCTGCTCGAGGTTTGTGAGAAAAGCAGCAGATATGGACTTGTGTCGGAGTATTGCTGGAATTGAAGAGAAGACCAGTATCATCTATCCTGGGGTCGATTTCGGCTTTTTCAGGAAGAGAAATCAACCCCAGGGTATCCCGGTAATCTGCTGGAATCATCGGTGGGAGCATGATAAAAACCCCGAGATTTTTTTTCAGGCATTGGTAGAGGTTGAAGAGAAGGGATATGATTTCAGACTTGTAGTGTTAGGTCAGGCATTCAGGGATATTCCTGAAATATTCAATCATGCAAAAATCCGTTTTGCTTCTAAGATTCTTCATTTTGGTTTTGCTCCAACGCGAAGAGAGTACGTTACTCTACTGGAAAAATGCGATATTGTTGTGTCGACGGCCCAGCATGAATTTTTTGGTATTGCTGTTGTCGAAGCGGTGCGGGCAGGGTGTATCCCTGTATTGCCGAACACACTCTCTTATCCGGAACTCTATCCTGAGGAATACCTGTACGCAGAAGGACAACTAGTAGAGCACCTGGTTCGCTTCCTTGATGATTTTTTGCATAAGAAAGTTGCTCCGCATTCGATCAATACTGAAAGGTTTAGTTGGCTAACACTTAAAGAAGATTATAAAAAATGGCTTGATGCTTGAGAGAGTCTATTCAAATTGACACATAGTGCTTGTATAAACCATGATTTCTCCTGAAACTGGGCATCGTAGCTTTCAGGGACCTCCTTGTCTTTATGAAAAGTCGGATTGTGAAAAGTGAAATCTGGAAAGGATGGGTTTTTCACATTTTTCGAACAGACACTACAACACAGGAAATTCAAGTATGAAAAACAATATTGTATTGATTGGTTTCATGGGAGTCGGCAAGGGGCAGATTGCACGAAAAATTGCTTCTCGAACTTCGTATTATGCCGTCGACTGCGATGACCTCATTGAAAGTCTGGTCAATATAAAAATAAAAAAAATATTTCGAGATTCCGGAGAGGAGGAATTCCGAAAATTAGAAAAACGAACGGCTCGCTGGTTGGAAAAGAATGTCAGTGAAACGGTAATTTCAACTGGTGGCGGTTTTGTGAACGTCAAAAACCTGCACAAGATAGGCAGCATTGTTTATCTCCATGCTGATTTCGACTATATTATTCAACGAATAGTATCTCACCCTAATGCTGCTCGGAAAATCAAAAAGCGACCTTTACTCAAAAGTGTAAAAGATGCGGAAAAACTCTATGCCGCAAGATTGCCTCTCTACAAAAAAGTTGCCGATGTTACTGTAGATGTCACAGGAAAAAGTGTGGACGAAATTGCATCAGAGATTTGTTCTCTGTATCAGCTCATTGAAAATTGAACAGTCCAGCAGGAGTATTCCAGCTACCACAGCTTGGCGAAGTGTGTGCAGGAGAGGCTTCACGGTAAATGGAGTTTCGTGAAGCGTACTTCTGAGATAGAAGTAGAAGGAATGAGGTGAATACTGAATTTCTCTTTTTAGCGACGCTGTTTTTGGGCGAAATCAAGCATGCGCTGGATCGGTACTCTTGCTTTCTCCGCCAGCTCCGGTGAAATCCGGATTTCATTTCTTCCTGTCCGCAAAATTTCAGCCAGGTTTTGCAGAGCATTCATACCCATCCATGGACAGTGGGCACAGCTCTGACATGTTGCACCTTCACCTGCGGTAGGAGCCTCTATAAGTTCTTTATCCGGTGCCAACTGATTCATTTTATTAAATATACCGGCGTCGG
>JAZBNU010000488.1:0-2379 GCA_036350815.1 Desulfopila sp. | reverse complement strand
TCGGGTGTCTGCAGCCAGGACGGCTGCAGTCAAGCCCCCATGGAAGGGTTTATGGCGTCCCGTGAAAAGAGTGATCCTGCCCCATAGGGCTTGCTGATCTTTAGGGGTAATCAGATAGAACAATCAAAAAAGGCGACAGATCAGAAGACCGTCGCCCTGCAGTAGGTAGAATAAGGTTTGTATTATGCGATGGGAAACCCGGCAGATTTCCAACCCTGCGGCCCGCCTTTAAGAGCTGCCGTATTACGAAACCCTTCTTTACTGTATTTGTCTGCAAGACCTGCAGCACTTCCTTCTGCCGGTCAGGCACAGTAGAAAATTATCTGCGTATCCCGATCAAGATCAGGCAGCCTTACTTTGAATTCAGACAGTGGTATAGCACCCTCCAAACGGTTCGATCTGAATTTTGCATCATCAGAATAGGCGCAAACCAACAGGCCTGAACCGGAAATCACGCTATCTCTTGCTTCTTTCGGTGAAACTCTCGTTACATCGGCCATATTTTACCTCCGAAATTACTCCGGAAGATACAATTCCACAATTTACCAGCGCTCCGTTCCGACAATCTGGTTAACGTCCTGACAGGTATTCTGCTCGTTCCTGTCGAGATCTTCCAGTCGTTTTTTGTTCATATGCCGTGGTTCAACAGTGCAAACAAATTCATGTCCCTCTTTGTCATTAACCCAAATGAGTGAGCCATAATCGCCTTTCATCTGTACACCTCATGTATATTGGTTCTTCTTTATAGATTACGTTTCTCTCTATAGCAGCTGTTCAGGGCCTGTTGACATATTTAGGATCCCCTAACAAACAACTGTTAGATACACTAAGATTAATCTCGATAAAAACAATGGCTCCACATCCTGCTACCGCGTAAGGAGGCGGTAGATATCCGTTAACCGTGATGGCAGCTGGTTGATTTCCCTGACAAAGGTATAATTTCCCCGGCCAAAAAGATGTTCTAAATACTCATGAGATTCTCGGTCGATTGTTATGCAATAGGAAAAAATCCCTTTTCCCCGTGTCTCGGCCAGAGCCTTGCGAGTATCCTCAATAGCATACGTCCCCTTGTAATCATCATAATCTTCCGGTTTACCATCGGAGAGAATCAGGAGGAGTTTGGTTTTGCTATCAAGCCCTGCCAGATGTTTGGTCAGATGTCGGATAGGCGGGCCCATTCTGGTATATTCTTTAGGCGCAATGGCTGCAATTCTCTCTTTTACTTTCCGATCATAGCGCTCCCCTATATCCTTGATTCGATATACTTCCGAGCGCATTCTTCGCATTCCTGAGAAACCGTATATTCCATAATCGTCTCCAACCACCTCCAAGGCCTCACAAAAGAGAACCAGTGCTTCTTTTATGGCAACCCCTACCCACCCTTCCGTCGAATTGGACATATCAACCAGAAAGATGGTGGATATACTTCGCTCGTTACGTATAAGACGAACAAAAAGCTTCTCGGAAGGCGGCAGCCCGGCACACTGGTCTCCGATGGAATCCATCAGGGCGTCAAGATCAATATCATCGCCATGTCGGCGCCTTCTGGCGAATCTCTCCTGCGTCCGCATCATTTCAAAACGACGCCGGATTTTGACTAAATGTCCTCGATGCTTCGCCAGGGTTCGTTCAACAAAGTCGGATTTGATTCCTTCAATCGTCCGTTGGCGGAGACTGCACCAGTTCCTGCGATACCCATGTCTGCGATAATCCCATTCGTCATAAGGAATAAATTTATCGGCAAGTGCTGCTGCTGTGCTGCTTTCTGTGCTGGTTCCGGCCGTACGGCCCCGGCCGGCGGTACCGAATGCCGCAGCGACATAACCATCAGGCAGGGCACCTAGATCACTCTGTATCCGGCTGATCACATCACGTATCTCTTCGGACAGCTCTATTGCTTCATTATCAATCACCACAGAAGCGTAGGCAGCGACTGCATCTTGGGAATCACTTTTCCCCTCTTTCACCACAATTCTGGCACTGTCGCCTCGTTCGCCTGAATTGGAAATATCTGTCTTTTTCTCATCAATCAATCCCTTCTGGTTGAGGAAATCGGCCAGGGTGGTAATAAATTTTTTCTTGTTTCGCAAAACTCTCCTGGCTGACACAGCAGCGGCTTCCTCAAAATGAAAATGACCCATAAATGGAACAAAGGAAAAATCTTCACTGTGTTCACCTTCCAAAGATGCCAGCTCGTACATCTTCTCCAGAATCAGCAACGGTTTTTCTGCCTCTTGCTCCTGTTTCAGCAGATCCAGCAAACCATGAGCAGTATCTCCCATTTTTTGCTTCCGGTCTCCCATTATCCCAAGAAGGAGTTCTGAAAAAACTGTTCTCCTGCCGCCTTGACCAAGCATATGGAGGCGGCACAATTCTTTT
>JAZBNU010000487.1:0-6970 GCA_036350815.1 Desulfopila sp. | reverse complement strand
TATACCCATCTGCTGGTCAGCTGTGCCAGACTTGGTTCCATCAACCACACACTCTCGGCTCTTGAAATCATGAAAAACAGAAAACTCAATTTTCAGGGAATTATATATAACAGATATTTAGATGAAAGTGCCGTTATTGCAGAGGATTCTAGAGAGTGTTTTGTCAGGTTTATGGAAACGTATGGCTTGAATAACGGTATAGTTGATTTGCATTACAGTGAGAAGGATGGTACAGCTGCTGTTCCAGATTTCTCAGCTGTGTTGAATATGTCCGGGGAAAAGCAAAGGTAGAATTATGGGAAACGTAAAAAAGATATGCCTCAGCTGCAGGTATTATCGCTTGAGTGATATACTGTCCGGCGTCTGCCGCGTGGATAAACAGAAGAAAGACGCCTATCCTGTCAAACTCAACGAGGATGGCTGTCTGTTGTGGAGCGACTGCGGACAGCAGTATTTTATCAGAACAGGGTGGATAAAGGGGCGGAAACGGCTGCAGGAGGAGAAGCTGGATATCTAAATATGATTTCTCATGAATATTGTGTCTAAGCTCAGCCTGGCGGTGTCATCGCCCTAAAAAAATGGTTCCGACACCGCCTGTGCTGATAAGGTGAATAGACTATGCTGCTCTCGCTGCCTCAGGCCATCTGTTGGCACTGACTTCATCGGTGGAATAATCCGGCAGCAGAATAGGGGCTACCATGGGATTATCGATACCGGCTTCGGCTAGTTCCTTTTCAAACTTCACTACGTGGTCAAGGGAGAGATCCTTCAGTTCCACGCCTCCCTGAATATATTTTCCGGCGCTTTGACCTGCCCGCCTTCCAAAAGTAATGATATCCTGCAGGCTGTTGCCCATCAGACGGTTTTCTCCATGAACCCCGCCGATTACTTCACCAGCTCCGAAAAGCCCGGGAACTTTGGTGTTGGTGTCTCCATCGACGTTGATACCTCCGTTCTGGTAATGTAAAGTAGGATAGACCAGCATCGGTTCTTTGCTGATATCGATGCCATGTCGCTCGAATTGGATGAATTTGGCCGGCAGTTCTTTGCGTACTGATCCGGGACCGTGCAGTTCTTCGATCATGGGTGAATCGAGCCATAAACCGACTCGTCCGGTGGGGGTCATGATGCCTTTTCCTTTGGCCATGGCCTCCTGGATGAGCTCAGCTGACTCGACATCACGCGGTTCAAGAGGAAAGCAGAACTGTTCGCCGTCAATATTAAGGACATGTGCGCCCAGGCCGCGGACTTTCTCTGTGATGAGAAGGCCGACATTCTGTTCCGGGTACGTCACTCCAGTAGGATGGTACTGGGTGGAGTGAAGAGATTGGTTGCCGACACCGGCACGATACGCCATCACAACGCCGTCCATGGTTGCGCCGTAGTGGTTTGTGGTGGCAAATCCCTTGACATGGAGTCTGCCGAAACCACCGGTTGCCATGACCACTGCTTTGGCTTTGACAATGGAGTATTCCCGGGTTTCCATGTTGAAAAGAATTGCACCGGCGCACTTTCCATCTGTATCGAGGAGCAGCTCGACTGCCGGGCTGAATTCCAGTACGGTGATCATATCTTCTCTGTTGCGGGCTTCGTCACGGATAACTCTCATGATTTCCGCACCGGTCATGTCTCCTGAAGACTGGAGCCGTTTTCTGGAAGAACCACCGCAGTGGCGCACTACGGTACGGCCGTCATCATATTTGTTAAACATCATGCCGAGGCTCTCCAGCCAGGCAATTGACAGTGGAGCGTCCTTGGCAAGAGCGGCAACCAGATCACGCTGGTTGGAAAAATGACCGCCGCCGATGGTATCGAGAAAATGATAGTATGGTGAATCACATTCCTGGGTGGCAGCCTGGATGCCGCCTTCGGCCATAATGGTATTGGAGTCGCCATGACGCAGTTTATTGGCAATAATAACCTTGCAGCCCGCATCTGCCGCCATGATAGCAGCTGAGGTTCCGGCACCGCCGCCGCCGATGACCAGTACATCAGTCTGGTGATCAACCCTCTGCAGGTTCACTTTTTCAGGTCTGATGATCGAGCGTGACTCGAGCAGGCGAGCTACAGTTTCCTGAAAAACATCACCCTTGTTGGGACCAACTCTGACGGCCTGCTTGGCGTCTTCCTGGTAGTCCGGATGAAATTTGCTCAGTACTTCGTGGCGTTCCGCCATGGTAAGAGCGGGATAGTGTTCATTGCGGCGTGCCATAGCAACACGTTCCGGACGAGTTGCCTCAACTCTTTTTATAAGTTCTTTCAATTCTGGGGTGTATCCCATGATAATCTCCTTATTTCAGTATGTTCTGTCGCAGAATGGCATGTTCCTGTTAGAGGTGTTTGGTATCCTGGGGCTGCCAGGTTCCAGGTTCCGCCATATCGGGTTCTCGTTCGCGAGCGACATAGAGCTGTTCCAGATTGTCTTTATCCATAGTGCTGAGATCGTCGAGCATCTGGTCGTATTTTCCAGCGCTGATTTCTTCTGCACGTTGTTTCAGATGCTCAGCCTGCGGCTGGATGTAGCGGGCAAAGATGCGTCGAGCAAGCTGCGCGACATGGTATTGAGGAATTTCACCCATGCAGCGGCTTGAGCAAAGACCACACTGGATACAGTCAAAAGAGATACGGGCCGCCTTTTCGATCTGGCCTTGTTTGATGGCTGAGATATAGTCCATAACCTTGACATCCATCGGACAGGCTTTGGTGCAGAGGTTGCAGGCAACACAACGGAAAACTTCGGGATAAAGGGCGTGGATCGCTTCGGCGGCACCATTGAGTTCTTCAATGTTAAATGAGGCCCGGTTTGCCGGGAAAAATGGGATCTGGGCCAGATACATGTTTGGCTCTACCACTGTCTGGCAGGCAAGACCAAAATGTAGTTTGTAATCTCCTGCCAGGCGATAGACGGTTGGGCATGCCCCGCAGATACCACCGCGGCAGCCTGCTCCGCGCAGAAATTTAAAACCGGCAAATTCCATTGCCTTCATGATGGTGAGTGTTTCAGGAACTTCGTATTTTTTTCCCATAACAAAAATAGGAATAGTTTTCGCACCCTCGGGCAGAATCGCGCGATCCCCTGTCGCCACTTTAATTTCGGGTTGCGTAGAGTTGGTTTCACACATTTTTCAGGTCTCCCTTAATAAAATCAGTATACAAAGGATCTTTATCACACTGCTGCGAGACAATTTTTTGCCTCGAGCAGATCAACTGTTATTTTATCATTCAATTCAAGGCACCATTCTTTACTGTCAACTCCCAGTGCCATGGCAAGCAGCTGGGTGAAGTAAAGAGTAGGCACATTGTTGCTGATGGCACCTTTCTGTAAAAGCGCTTCCTGTTGTTTGCCCAGGTTGAATTCGCACAGCGGACAACTTGAAGCCAGCATCTCAGCGCCATTTTCCGCAGCGAGATTCAGTACCTTGGCTGCGGCACTATTATCACCGGGTTCTTCACAAATGACCTGGTAGGAGCCGCAGCATTTATCGGCTCCAGCAAACGAAACCACTTCAGCACCTAGGGCTTCAAAAAGATCGTTCATCAGAGTGAAACTGCCCATGGGTTCTATGCCGACCTCTTCGGGACGCTGCAGGGTGCAGCCGTAATATGAAGCTATTTTGAGATTGTTAAGAGGGTGGCTGACTTTTGCCCGAATAGCGTCCCAGCCTACTTCTTCTTTGAGAAGACTGAGGAAGTGGACTACCTCGACTTCACCGAAGTAATCGATCTCGTCGTCCATGAAGCGGTTAATAGTATCCCTTTTTTCGGGGTCATTCTTCATGAGTTGATTAACTCGTGCGAGGGTGTTGTAGCACATCGAACACAATGTCACGATCTTGCCGGCGCCCTGTTCCTTTGCCCGGATAAGGTTTCGTGCCGGCCCGACCATATGAATAAGGTCGTCTGCCGCCAGCGAATACACAGCTCCGCAACAATTCCATCTGTCCATTTCTTCCACGTCTATACCCAGTACATCCAGTGAAGCCAAGGCAGCCTTTTCCAGGTTCCTGGCTTTGTATTTCAGGGTACAACCGGGATAATAACTGATTTTCATCGCTCTCCTTAACTTGTCAATTTTCTAAAACCTGCAACCATCAGGATGCCGGGATACTCTTTGAGTTTCTCTGCAGGGATCCGGGAAGGTTCTATGTGGTTTTTGCTGGTACGTAAAACCAGCAGCCGTAGCGCTTCCATCACTTTTGCGATATCAATGCCTCTGGGGCATCTGACACTGCAGGAGTGACATGAGGCGCATTTCCAGTACGAATTAATGTCTTCCATGCTTTTTAGTAGACCAAATTGGCTGTAATGCATGACTTTGCGTGGAAAAAAATCCATCTCGTCAGCCATGGGACATGCAGAAGTGCATGTGCCGCATTGCATGCAGAGTTTGACATTTTCACCGCTAAGCTCATTAATTCTCTCAATGGAGGTCATTGAAACTTTTTGGGTGTTCATTGGTAATGTCATGGTTCTCTCTTGATTAAGACAGTGAAATGCAGTTCGTGGACGGGGTCGCACGAACCGCGGGTTAAATGGATCAAAGCTGGAAACTTGGATCAAAGCTGGAAACCGTCTGAAAAAAGCTGGAGAAATTCTCTTTGCTGCAGAAGTGGTTGAGAGTTGGTTGATCCGCTGTAAAGCCGGAGTCATAATCCTCACTGCTTGTCCAGATTCAGCCTATAAAAGTATTGCAAACAAGTAGAATGAATACTCATTCATTGGCGATGAAAAAAAGGTTTACCAAAGAGCCATGGAAAACACAAGATCGATTTGACAACAAAAATCTGCATTATCAACTACTAGAGGTTTTTCTGTCTATTATCATTTGAACTCAGAAGGCTCATCCTGTGCGGCAGTCTTGCGTATCTCATATAAAATTATACATTTTTAAGAGTGGAGGTGGAAAGCAAGGCTTCAGCGAAGGTTGACGTACTCGTCAATTCTTCAAATTGTTTATGGTTTGTATAAGCTATCCTGATTATGCAGCAGGAGGGTATAATTCACGAGGCTTGAAACAGCAGTGAAAGCAGAAATATGGAGGTTTGGTAGCGGGATATACTGGTTGCTGAGTTTAAAAAAATCGGAAAACGGAGGTCTGTTTTCCGATTTTGCAAGTGCAGAAAAAGTCGAATGTGAAGGACTGCTTCTGTATAGCTTACAGCTTGAGAGCTGTGGGTATATGGTGACCCCAAGGGGAATCGAACCCCTGTTTTCGGCGTGAGAGGCCGACGTCCTGACCGCTAGACGATGGGGCCAAAGGGTGTGGTCTTTTTACTTGAAGAGGTCGGCCTTGTCAAGATTTTGTTGATTCTTGTGCGAAAGATCTGTTTGTGACTTTTCAGAGTGCCGCGCCTTTCTGCCGAAAAACACAGTAAGATCGCGTAACCACGTCGCTATATCGTCGTTGAGGAATTCCTCGCTGCATCTCCAGAGCCAGTTGCCGGTGTCGGTTCCAGGGGTGTTCATGCGGCAGTCTTCGCCAAAACCAAGAATGTCCTGGAGAGGGAAAATACAGACTACTGCGGTGGAAGACATTGCCATGTAGATGAGATCCCGGTGTATGCCGTGGCCGTCATGCAATTCCCTGTTGGCTGTTTTTTTTACGCGTGACCGGGTGGAGTCGTCTAGCCGGTCGCTGAGGTACCAGCCGAGGCTGGTATTGTTGTCATGGGTTCCGGTATATACAAAGGTGTTCGGGGTTTCAAAATTGAAAGGCAGGAAACTGTTTTCGACATTTCCATCGAAAGCAAACTGAAGGACTCGCATACCTGGAAAATTAAGCTCTTCCCGTAATTCCCTGACGTCTTCGGTGATTTCACCGAGATCTTCGGCAACGATGTCAAGGTGACCGAGCTTTTCAAAAACATGATGGAAAAATGGTGCCTTAGGTCCTTCAAGCCATTCACCTTCAAGGGCTGTTTCGTTCTCAGCGGGAACGGCCCAGAAGGCTTGAAAACCCCTGAAATGATCGATCCTCGCAATGTCAACCTGCTGAAAAACAGCTTTGAAGCGTGAAGTCCACCATCGCATCAGCTGCTCGTTGACCATACTGTCCTCACTGTTCCAGCAATAGAGAGGATTTCCCCATTTCTGTCCGGTGGCGCTGAAATAATCCGGCGGCACTCCGGCAACGTGAGTTGGTTGACAAGTTTTCCTGTCGAGGAGAAAAATTGGTTGATTGGCCCAGACATCTGCACTGTCGAGACTGACATAGATTGGGATGTCGCCGAACAGGCGGATATTCTTTTCCTGGGCCTGAAGATGGAGACTATGCCACTGTCGGGCAAAAATGAACTGCTCAAACTGAAAATAACGAATGTCCTTCTCCAATGTTATTTCTGCTGATCTTAGCGCTTCATTCTCCCGGTTCACCAGCGGTTTATCCCATTGATACCAGGCTGTTCCGTGATAATGATTTTTTAGGGCCATAAAAAGGCAATAATCACCCAGCCAATCGGTTTCTTCTACGAATTGAGTGAAGGCATCGCTCTTCTCGAGTACAAAACGTTCAAAAGCACGATGCAGCAGCTCGGTTTTCATCTGCAAAACATTTATAAAATCAATAGTGTAAGGTGAGAACTGCGGGTACGACTCAATTTCTCTTTCATAGAGGAAACCTTCACGAAAGAGTATTTCCGGAGAAATGAGGAGAGGATTGCCGGCAAAAGCGGAAACAGTCATATACGGAGAGTGCGATAAAGCTGCATCTGTTGGCCCCAATGGAAGTATCTGCCAGATGGATTGTTCTGATCTCTGGAGAAATTCGAGAAAAGAATAAGCACCGGTTCCGAGGTCGCCGATACCAAATGGCGATGGCAGTGAGGTGATATGTGCCAGTACACCGCTTGTTCGGTGGTAATGTGATAATTTTTTCATAGATAGTAATTTGTGTGCTGCCGCAAATGGATTGCGGGAGAAGAAAGAGAGAGATGAATGCTGCAAAATGCAAGACTCCACTTGTTTCAGAGCT
>JAZBNU010000486.1:0-2497 GCA_036350815.1 Desulfopila sp. | reverse complement strand
CGAACCACGATCTTATCCGATTGTTGAACAAGCCCGGGGACGTTATATATATGGAAATATCTTTTTGATGTAAGGGCGGGGAATAAGAACTCTTAAAAAGTATTGTGTTTTCAAGGCGTACCGGTGCCGTGACCAAACTAATGGCCGTACAGAGGTTAATCTATGTCATAAGAAAAATTCCTCCTCCTGTTTTAAATGAATGCATGGTTGCTGCCATAAAAGATGGCTTAACCCGATTCCCATGCAAACTGCCGAAAACCTAAGATCACCATGGACGATTTACAGCAAGGGCACCTAAAAACAGGCCTTGGTCGTTTCTCTGTCCCTTCAATCATGACATGTAAAATCAATTGAACCAGGCCCAACAATTTCTTGGCATTGCCGTGAAGAAATCCATAATCCCGGACCCTTCTGAAGCCTTTAGGCAGGACGTGCTGAATGACCAGAAATAAAAAATCTTCCCCCTTGAGGGTCCGATATCGTATTTTTCCGGAACTGCTTTCGGTATACCGAAAAGTGACCTTGCCATCTTGATTGGAAACAATATTTTTTTCACTGATAACCCCACGGTATAAATACTGGGACAGGTATTTCACAGCTGTGATCCCTTTTCCAACACGTGAACAGTCAACCACCCATTCGGCAGGAAGTTTTGCGGGTATGGACAATCCGTTTTCATTAAGCGCTGTCAGAAAACGTGCACGAAAAACCTTGGCCAGGGCCTTTTGGTTAAACAGATACCGGCCTTTTTTCTTCTTCCATTGCCGCCGTCGCGTATCCACACCACCGCCAGGCACTACAACATGGATGTGAGGATGATAATCCAGTTTCCTGTTATGAGTATGCAATACCATGGTCATGCCGATTTGTGCGCCCAATTGTCTGGGATTTAATCCGAAATCCTTTAACGTACTTGCAACGCACGCAAAAAAGATTGAATAGGCCCTGGTTTGATGGTACCAGGTTAATGACCGCAATTCATACGGCAATGTAAAGGTGGTCATGAAGTACAGGACCGGCAGCAGGTTCCCCTGCTGCCGGTCAATCCAAATACTGGCTTCATGATTCTGGCATTTCGGGCAACTCCGATGACCACAGGATAAAGGTCTCCATTCCGAATGATTACAATCAGGGCATTGGACAAAAAGTTCTCCTGAGTCCGGAGTGCGGCAGCGACAAATGGCATTTAATGCCTTTAAATGACTGGGCAGCAGAATTCCGGCATACTTGGAATGAAAGGTCGTGTGATATTCATCAATGATTTTTGCCATATCCATGATCACACCTTCCGTAAATCAACATGAAGGGTGTTCACCAGATCATTGATTGTGATTCTGCTTTCTTTTTCCGTGACGCCGGTCAGGTGGGTATAGCGGGCGGTGGTTTCAGGCCGGGCATGACCCAGTAGAGCTTGAATATGCCGAAGACTTAAGCCGCGCTCAAGCAAATGCGTGGCAAAACTGTGGCGAAGCGAGTGAATATGAATTTTTTTTTAATGCCGCAATCTGCGACCGCTACCTTCATGGCGTTTTGTGTGCCACCTTTATTCATATGGGTTTTTGCCTTTTGAATGGTTTTCAAAGAGCCTTTGGTATTTGGGAAGAGTAGCGTTGGATGACGATGTCTGCTCCAAAGTGTCCGTAATGCATGTAATGTCAGATCTGGCAACGGTACCAATCGATCTTTATGACCTTTACCACGTCGAATGTGAACTCTTTTTCGAGCGGCATCAATATCACCGACCTGAAGAGATAGCGTTTCTGATAAGCGCAGTCCCATTGAATAAGTCGTCAGAAAAAACACACGGTACCGCAGTTTTCGGGTGACACCTATGAGTTTTTCTACCTCAGCCAGGCTGAGAATGTCCGGAATGGTTTTAACTTGCGGAGGCTTGATAATATTGATCCACTCCCAATCAAGCTTAAGCACATGTTTCCAAAAAAACTGCAGGCCGTTCCGTTCGACTTTTGCCGTACTCCAGGAATGGGTCTCAAGAAATTGACAAAAATAATCCTCCAATTGATCCGGGGTCAATTTATCCGGACAGCAATCAAAATATAGGGTCACCCTGCGAACTGCTCTGGCATAGCTATCAATGGTACCGTGGCTTTTGCCTTGAAGCTTTAGTAATTTCAGGTGGCGCTGATAGAGTGCATCAAATCGGTTTTTTTCAGTCTTGTTCATGGTAAACTCCTTTGTTTAGGAATGCCCGGAATTGGACAGCCTTAGGAGTTATACACTGTTTTGAATTATTTTTCTGCCGCGGCAGCGGCTTCGTTCAACAACGCTCAAAACAGCAACCAATTTGTCAAACAAATAATTAACGGCTGGTTAGGAAAAGAAATCGGGCTTACAACATGGAATTTAAAGCTATTTGATAGATACAAAAAAGAAATTAATATATCAAGCTCAGAACTTTATAAAAGGTTACTCGCTCTGGTCAGGTTTTTAGCTTCATTAAAATCCATTGAGAATGCCTTTGGAATTAGCGATGATT
>JAZBNU010000485.1:0-3902 GCA_036350815.1 Desulfopila sp. | reverse complement strand
CTGGCTCTCTCCAGCGAATGCTTCCTTCAGATTGTCTGTAGTAGTTGTCATCCTTTATCTCCTGTTGTTTTACATTTTGTCATTCATTTACACACCATACCTGATCAAAACATTGCACAGGCATTATCAATGCTGTGAATATACCGTATCAAAAATAAAATGCAATAAAAAGAATCATTCCCAATAAGGAATGATTCTTTTTCATTATGCTATCACATACATCTGGTTAGAATTCCAGAAAAACGAGCTTCAAACCGGCAGGATAACCCACTGCTTATCTTTCAAAAGCAGCAGCTCTACAACACTACCCTTTCAATCATCGCAGCAGGTATAAGGATTGATTGTGAGAACAGGACAAGAGGCCGACTTGACAACCTTATCGGCAACACTGCCGAACATGATTCTCTCAAGCCCTTTATAGCCGTGAGTTCCCATGATTACCATGTCGGCATTTTCTTCCGCGGCATACTCGACAATTTTCTCGGAAACATCTCCGACCAGAACTTTCTTCACGACAGAAATTCCGGCTTTATCAAAATGACTGCCGTGCTCACGACAGAATGACTCCATCTGTTCCTCGGCACCGACAAAGAGTTCATGTTCGATATTTGGAACATTCATCTGGGGAACAAAAAAGCCGGAATAGTCTTCAAAGTTCTGCACTATAAAGATGACATGAAGTTCGGCACCGAAATTTCCGGCAATATACGCCGCTGACTCCACTACCAGACCGGCATTGTCGGAAAAATCGATCGGGGTCACAACTTTTCTAATTGGATTAATTTTTTTCATATGCACCCTCTCTGTTTAAAGTTATTCAAAGCAACAATATCAACCATAGCCGCAGTACAAGAAACGACCATATGGGGATCTGCAAGGTAGAGATATGTATACTTCATGTTCTCACAGAAGAGATTCAGTTGCAAGAAATTCTGCATGAATCTGCAACGATACATAACCATTCCGACCCAAGAGATTTCCTTTTCACAAGAAGTCCCCGCTACAGGAATAAAGGACACGTATCAGGACGAAGAAGTGTGATGCGGAATATGGTCAAAACGCTTTTTCCGAATATAGAGTGTCTTTTCCACTACAGCCACCTGTTCACCAGACTCATCGATGATATTGACAGGAATGCACGGCATATACTTTGTCTTCTTGGCAACCTCCTGGTGTATTTCCTCCAGAAGGGAGTCAGTAATAACAAGACTGGCTGAGACCCTGCCGCGCCCGGGGCGGACAAAATCGATTCCTGCAGCTTTATCCCAGACGATATAGTCTTTTCCTAGAATCTGCATGAACATCAGCATAAGATGTGGATCCACCATTGCGTAGAGGCTGCCGCCAAAATGGGTTTTCATGGCATTACGGTTGTACCAGTGCAGTTTCATCGATACATCTATCCTGCGCCAGTCCGGACTGATGTAGTCAATATACACACCTGTGCCAAGGTATGGAGGGTAGACATTCAGGATAAAACGTAAAAAGCGGGGGGTAAGTTTCATTATATCCATCGAATTAATCACCTTTTTTATCCTGGCGGGCTGTGGATAACTCTTCCTGCATGGAGCAAAACAACACCTTCTTTTATCTTTTATAGCCGTTGAATGATATAGAGATATGTCGGAAGCCGGCTCTGCAGTTTCAGCCGGTTGAATGAGAACAGCAGCTCCCGGGACGGCGCTCCGAAACGCAAAGGAGAGAGGTATATGGCTCCCTTCACCCTGTTTCGGGAAATGGAATCTCGGCACAAATGAAGAAAACTGTGGTAATGGTGACTCGGCAAAGATTCATCCATCAGAAAATTGGCACTGACCTCAATGTTCTGAAACCTGTCATTGACGTCAAGCATACGCCGGAAAGCCTCCTCAACCCTGGATGCATCAACCGGCTTACCAATGACATCGAGAGTTTTCTGATCAACCGACTCCAGGCCAAGGTTTATAAAGACATTGACGGGCAACCGGTTCAGATCTTCCAGCAGAGACTCCGTACACGCAAGAAAAGAGTCTACACTGCCGAACAGGAAAACATTGGCACCGCGCATAGATGATCGGCTAAAGCCTAATTGCTCATAGGCGGCTTGCACGCTGTAGAGCAGTAACTCAGATCTGCAGCACAGAGCATCATGTTCTCCCAAGAAAATGGAATTGTAATTGGAGAGATTTTCCCCATACAGTTCCTGAAGCTCACCTAACTGATAATCTATTTCCGACTTCTCTCTCTGCCGGAATAATTTCTTGTTTTTTACTTTACAGAATCTGCACTTATAGAGACAACCTGTGGAAATATTCAATGGAATAATGTCATAATCGACATGCCGTCCATCAGGCGGCAGCACCGTTACTCTGCCGTCACCAATCTGAAAGAGCCGCCGTGCTTTTTCGGCCAGCACAGCAGGGCCGTTGGCCAGCACCTTTTCCAGAAAAGCATCAACATCCCGGGGAGCATTCCGCAACCGATGCCGCAGGCTGACGAGCTGTTCATACCAGCCGTTTATCAAACGGCGGACATGCGGGGCCGCAAAGGGCGTGCCGCCGATAAGCGCATTGCTGGGGTATTGCAGGTTGGGCAGATAATATTCACCTATGGCCTCAAAAACCCCGGTATATCCTCCGGTGGAATAATAGATCCAATCGTTGCCGGCACTTCTCTTGAGCCACTCCTGCTGATCGGGCCAGAGCGCGCCCCGGCCTCGGGCAAACCATATCTCGCCGCCAGGGTGAAAATGGTATATTGCATCATGCGTCACAATTTCGCTGTAATGACCGTACCGCAGAGGATAACTGGCTTTGGTGTATCGATCAGCACCTGCCTTCTCCAGATTGATGCTGACGCTCCCCTGTGTAAATGACCTGCCCATGACAATCGCCGCTCTCTCCTGCATTTCAAAACATATTGTGCACAAAACCCAACATACTGCAAAAACGACACAAAACTACCTCTTCGGAGAAGGGATGTCCAGCAGGAAGAAGAAAATGGAGCCAAAAAGGCCGGATTCTTCATGCTGCATAAGATGGTGGTTAAACATTACACTGCGGCAATCGCTCTGTTATAGAGCACCTCAGCCTCATAGCTGCTCCGTACCGACGGCCCTGAAGCGACCCCGGCAAAGCCGCGCTGCAACGCTATTTGGCCAAGCTCAGCAAACGTCTCCGGGGTGATAAACTCAACCACGGCAAGATGATGTTTCGATGGCTGGAGATATTGCCCCATCGTGAGAATATCACAGTCGATTTCAAGCAGGTCGTCCATTACTCCGAGAATCTCGTCCCGGCTCTCTCCTAATCCAAGCATAATCCCGCTCTTGGTGACCATCTGGGAAGATATTTTTTTCACCTCGGCAAGCAGACCAAGAGAACGCCGGTAAACAGCTTCCGGACGCACTGAAGAATAAAGACGTGGAACCGTCTCCACGTTGTGATTAAGGACATCCGGCCCCGCTTCGACGATCCATCGCAAAGCATCGGAATTTCCTTGCAGATCCGGTATGAGGATCTCGATCAACGTGCCGGGTGACTGGCTTCGTATCTCATTGATCGTGGAGACAAAAAATGAGGCGCCCCCGTCTTCAAGATCGTCCCGCGTCACGGAAGTAATAACGGCATATTTCAACTGCATGGATTTCACGGCATCCCCGACCCTGGCTGGCTCATCGGGATCAGGAGGGCCTTCTGGGCCATGTGAGACAGCACAAAAGCTGCAGTTTCTGGTACATTTATCACCCAGAATCATAAAAGTTGCAGTCCCTCTGGAATAACACTCAAACTGGTTGGGACACTGCGCTTCCTGGCATACCGTTGTAAGACAGCCGGAGCGCAGGAGCTTGCGCATCTCTTCATATTGCGGACCGACGGGCAATTTCCGTTTAAGCCATTTCGGCTTACCGGTTCTGATTGGAT
>JAZBNU010000484.1:0-3662 GCA_036350815.1 Desulfopila sp. | reverse complement strand
CTGGAGGGATGTATGAAAAAATCAACACCATGTATAGCGCTTTTTTCCCTATGTATCCTGCTCTTCTTCCTGAATGGAACAGGGCTGGCCGCCTCCATTCAACAGCAACTGGCACAAGAAAGTACCATTGAGAAGGTTGTTCAGCGAGGTGTCCTCAAAGTAGGAATGGACACATTTCTGCCATGGGCGATGAAGAATAAAAATGGGGAATATATTGGTTTTGAAATCGACGTGGCCAAGCGGCTGGCAGCCGATATGGGTGTCAAGGTAGAGTTTGTCCCCACAAAATGGGCAGGCATTATCCCCGCACTGCTGACATCGAAATTCGATGTAATTATCGGAGGAATGGGCATTACTCCCCAGCGTGCTCTCAAAGTCAATTTTACCATACCCTACGATTATTCAGGTATGTCGATTGTCGCACACAGGGAAAAAGCGGCAGGCTTCTCTTCACTTGAAGACTTCAACAGAGAGGATGTTGAAATTGCCTGTAAACTCGGGACCACCGCTGCTGCTGCAACCAAGAAGTACCTGCCCAAGGCCACAGTTCGACTTTATGACGATGAGGCCCAAACCTACCAGGAACTCCGTAACGGCAATGTGCATGCAGTTGTTGCCTCCGCACCTCGTCCGGCTTTTGAGTCCATAAAATACAGTGACACACTTTTTCTGCCACTGCCTGAAACATTCACCAAAGAGCCTATTGGTTTTGCTCTTCGGAAAGGAGACCCGGACACGCTCGCCTTTTTTAACAGCTGGATCCTGAACGTGAACATGGAAGGCTGGCTTCAGGAAAGACACAACTATTGGTTTGAAACCCGTGACTGGGCAGACATGATTGAGTAGCAGTTTTTCGCTCTTCATGTGCACCACTTATCGTGGTCAGTGCCTTTCCCTGCAATTGTGGTACCGGTCACAATGAATCAGAGGGTGGGTGCGGCGTTACTGCATCCACCCCACCACTGTCCTGACTACCTCTTTTAGAGCTGCAATCCATTTTGAAGAAAAAATTCAGCCCACTTGATATTGTAATCAGTATAGCCGTATTAGGTCTGTTCGTATATATCATCTACAGGCTCAGCTACAGCCTCAACTACAAGTGGAACTGGGGAATTATTCCTTCTTATCTTCTTCATTACAATGAAACTGAAGATACCTGGAAAAGCGGTGTCCTGCTCCAGGGATTCTTTACCACAATCAAGTTAAGTATCTGGGGTACAGTCCTTGCTGCTGTGGTCGGAACCTTTATGGGGCTGATGTCCATTTCCCGTCGTCTGTTTTTTCGCCTAAATGCAAGGACCTATGTCGAGCTTGTCCGCAATATTCCGGCGCTGGTGCTAGTCTTTATTTTTTACTTTTTTGTCAGTGATGAGATCATGCCGCTTCTCCGTGTTGACGAGTTAGGCAGGTCTCTTACCGGCAACAGCCTGTGGCTGTTCAGCCTTGTTCTCTCAAAACCCGAGATGATTACACAGTTTCTCTCCGGTGTCATCACTCTTGGACTTTTTCAAGGAGCCTATATCTCCGAAATCGTCAGAGGAGGAATCCAGGCTATTGAGCGGGGACAGTGGGAAGCCTCCGCTGCCCTAGGCCTCAGTCGCTGGAAACAAATGCGCCATGTTATTCTTCCCCAGGCCATTCGAAATATGCTGCCGCCACTGGCAAACGAGTTTATCAATACAATCAAGTATTCTTCAATTGTCTCAGTTATCTCTATCCAGGAACTTACTTTTCAGGGAATGCAGGTCATGGCATCAACCCAGGTAACCATCGAAGTATGGCTCACCATTACAGCTATGTATTTGTTTCTCTGTCTCTGCCTCTCCCTTTTCGTCGGCAGGCTTGAAAACAAGCTCTCTCAGAATAAACTTTAGCCGTCTGGATGATTCAGTGAAAAAGAGCTCTCCGTTTTCCATTTCCAATATTCGCTGCTTCATCGCCTTTCGCCTTTTTTTTAACTGTAGGTTTTACTATCCTGTTTTTACAATTCTTTTTCTCGACTATGGACTGACCATTGAGCAGTTCGCCTTGCTTAACAGCGTCTGGGCAGCCACCATTGTCGCTGCTGAAGTTCCTTCAGGTGCATTGGCCGATCTTGTCGGCAGAAAGAAACTGTTGCTTGCCACCTCAGTACTGATGATATTGGAAATGGCACTGCTCGCGTTTGTCCCGCTGGAGAGTATTTCCCTGGTATTCTGGGCTTTTCTTCTCAACCGAGTTCTCAGTGGGCTGGCAGAAGCCATGGCCAGTGGAGCCGATGAGGCACTGGCCTATGATTCTCTGCTCGTTCAGGGAGATAAAGACGACTGGCCCTCTGTTCTCAGTATGCTGATGCGGATCAGCGCGCTTGGCTCCGTCCTTACCATGAGTTTTGGCGCCCTGGTTTATGACCCCCAGATTATCAACACTATCCTCGCTTTCTCAGGCTCAACCCTGCAGGTTGACCAGCAGACAACCATGCGTTTCCCTGTTTACCTTACCCTCCTTCTGGGACTGGCATCCTGTGCCACTGTCCTGCTGATGAGAGAGACAGAGGATACAAGCGGCAGTTCCACCCAGCCTGCACAACACTTTCGCAGCATATTGCGGGCCTCCCGCCTGACTCTTCAAGCTGGCAAATGGATACTGCAGACCCCTTTTGCCCTGGTAATAATCCTGTTTGCAATGGGATACGATCATGTCCTGCGCATGGTCATTACCATGACCAGTCGCTATTTTCGTCAGATACAACTGCCTGAGGCAACTTTTGGCTTTATCGGGGCGGGTATGGCATTGGTCGGACTGGTTGTGCCAAAATTGGCGGAAAGAATGGTGGCCCGTTTCACACCACAGCAGAACGCCGTCTGGCTGGCCCTTCTCAGCTTCATGGCTTTATGCGGCATTGCAGCTTTTGTTCCCTACTGGGGTCTGTTACCTATGCTGCTCGTCCCTGCGGGGATGCTTCTTACCTCGTTTTTTACCAGTCATTATCTCAACAGAATCACTCCTTCACACCAGCGTGCCACTGTCCTGAGTTTCAAAGGGATGGCCTTCAATCTCGCCTACGGACTTATCGGCCTGGGATTCGCAACTCTTATCGCCTCCATCCGCAAACTCAACAGTACCGCTTATCCTGAAATGACTGAGACACTTGTAGAAAATGCGTCTTTTCAAACTGCCCTGGTCTGGTTCATTCCCTATCTTGCGGTGGTGCTGGTTTTAACAACTCTTCTGGCCCACTTTCTGCTCCGTAAAACAACACTGCACCATCATAAAGGCTAACGGGTCAAAGTAGAGGGATCATGTTAATAGTGCAATTAGAGCGGGTCATACCCACTCTGAACTTTGAAGTGGAGCATCATCTGCCGATCTGTTATACTTACAGGTGCGAAAAGTCCTTTGCGTAGAAAATCACCTCTTGTCCGGATATTTTAGCTGAAATCAAGACCTGAGATTTTTTTTGCAGTCCTATACCTGATATTGAAGTCTCCATTTTCCTCCGAGGATACATTCTCAACATAGCGAAGATATTTGACCAGACCGGCAGTTTGAGCAGAGGAAACAGCTGTTTTTTCCAGGATCACCACCTAGAGATATTATGAACCGAAACAACCCGCAACACCGCTATAACATTGCCCATCGCGGAGCTCGCAGCCTCGCCCCGGAAAACACTCTACCCGCTT
>JAZBNU010000483.1:0-8075 GCA_036350815.1 Desulfopila sp. | reverse complement strand
TAATGGATGCGTTTGTCCAAAATTGACGGAAATAGAGGTGAGAAGACAAATTTCCCCCATAAGCTGTTGGGAAATACCTTGAAAAGCACAAAATTGCTTGAAAGGACGGGTGGAAAAGGATAGGTTTTTTGGTGTTGACGGCAGATGGGGAAATTTATTTATTGACTAGGGGCCTTTTAATGGGCGACCGCGTTCCCGTCCTCTTATCATCTATTATGGATGTCCCCTATTTCTCCTGTGTTTAATCTTGATTGATTATCGAAGCTTCATGATGTACTATATGTACACAAAGTACACATGGAGGTGTGTTATGCATAAGACTATTACAACCGCTGATGCCAGAAAAAATTTTGCTGATATTGTAAATACCGTTGCTTACGGTAAGGAACCTATTGTTTTGACAAGGCGTGGACAAGAAATAGCTGCTTTGATCTCTATTGAGGAACTTCAATTGCTTCAACGAATTGAAGATCATATTGACATTGAAGATGCTAAAAAAGCCCTTGAGGAGCCGGGCGAGAACATTTCTGCCGATGAATTTTGGAAAGAACTTGGGCTCTAACAAATGGACTACACAGTAGAGTTTCGTCCTTCGGTTTGGAAAAATGTAAAAAATGTTCCAAAGAAAGATTTAATAAAAATCAAGAGTAAAATTGAAGAAATCAGTTTAAATCTACCTGATCCGGCCGCTACTAAAATGAGTGGCAATAATGATTTTCATAAAGCCAGGTGCGGGAATTACAGGATAATTTATGAAACCCATGAAAATCGTCTTGTTATTTTGATAGTTAAAATTGGCCACCGAAAAGATGTTTACCGTAGCCTATAATTTAACGCGCTGAATGAGATCTAACGGTCTTCCTGAAACTATGTTCGTGGTCGTCTTGGCATAGAAAAATATTCACCACATGCGCCTGAAAATGTATGAGTTTAAACGTGGTCTATCCCCCTTTAATTCCAGCTTTCAATTTCCATCGAAAATTGGATGGTTACAAATTTAGAAGTGGTTGTTGAGAGAATCCCGGGGTAGGAGAGTTTGAAACGTATTTCCCCGCCGACTTGGTATTCAACTGCAGAATCCGTCACGTCAACAATTAGATGGTCACTGCTTGCAGCTAGTATTTCAATCTTGTCATCTTCCGGAGATATATGATCGGGATAAACATCCTGTTTGCCTATCGCCAAAATTGCCCGTTTTCGTATACCGCCCACCTTATGGTTGGGGATTTGTCCGAATGAGTCGAGGCCGACTATACCCTTCGGTGTAGATTCTTTTTGTTTGAGCTCAATGATTTCTGCGGAAAGTATAAACGAGTCCTGAAAGGTGTTTTCCAAATCGGTAAAAATGTCTGAATGGCCGAGAAGGATGCCCTCGCCGATTCGTAATTGATTAATCCCCTTGGGAACCGTTCCCTTTGTCACCAGTTTCAACGAGCTGGTAGAACCGCCGGAGAGGGTTTCTATAGTAATACCGGTTTTTTTTTGAATCTTTTCGGACAACCGCACCAGCTCCAACAATTTTTCCTGCGTAGGATTGATTCCGCTCAGACAGTTAAAGTTTACACCAAAACCTCTTAGGCGTATTCCCTGTAAAGGGAGAACCTGCAGCACTGTATTTTCCACTTCCTCGGGTAAAACACCTTCACGTAAATCTCCAAGGTCCACCATCAAAATAATATCATGAATTCTGCCCTGTTGTTCAGCAGCTGCGGAAAGCGCTTTTATTACCGATATCTCAGAATTCAAACTGCAGCAGGCTAACCTGACGACCCGATCAACTTCATGCAGCATAGGGATTCGAATGAGTATCATTTCAGCCTCAATACCTGCTGCCGTCAACGATTGGATATTTTCCAGTCTTGAATCGCCCAGTGCCGTAATGCCTGATTCAATCATTATCTGTGCAATTTCAGGAATAGCGGTAAATCCTTTGGTAATTCCTACGACTTCTATTCCGACGGCATCACAAAGCTTGTGGATGGTAGTGGCATTTTGTCTCAGCTTTTCCAGATTAATCTCGAGACAAGGGTTCTTTTTCATGTGATGATTTTCCCCGCCATTCGATTCGAGTGGGTTCCCCGATCAACAATAATCTCTCCGGCAATTACGACATATTCAATTCCTTTGGCATACTGGTGAGGATTTTCAAAGGTCGCCATATCAGAGATGGTATTGGCATCAAATATGACAAGGTCTGCAATCATTTTGGACGCAAGCAGCCCCCTGTCATTTAAGCCCATTATACCGGCAGGCATTGATGTCATTTTCTGAATTGCCATTTCCAGAGATATCTCCTGTTCATCTCGGACATATTTGCCCAACACACGCGGGAATGCACCATAGTAGCGGGGATGGGGACTGCCTGTATGTAATGCGCCATAGTCCGCAACCGCCCGGCCATCACTGGCAATAATTGTTCTCGGATGTCTCATGATGGTTTTGACATCCTCTTCATCCATACAAAATACCAAGGTGCTGACGGAGCCCTTTTCAGCAATCAACAGATCAAAAACCAGCTCAAACGGATCAACTTTTAAGGTATCGGCTATTGCTGCAACTCTTTTTCCTTCAACGAACTTAAAAGCGGCAGATCTAACCCCGGAAATTTGAACGTTTTCCCAGGGAGCGGTATTATACGCATGTCTGCCTCTTTGGATTTCATCTTCCATCTCCTGGCGGATTTTTTTTCGGCTGGCCTTGTTACTGAGATATTCTATAAGTTTTTGGTGACCCTCCTGTCGTACCCATCCTGGAAGATAATCAGCAAGACCTGTGCCCCAGGCCACATAGGGATATTGATCCCAGGAGAGTCGCACTCCGCGTTCAAGGGCATCTTCTAAAAGAGAAAAAAGCTTCTCTGTCTTACCCCAGTTGAAAATTCCTCCCAATTTTAAATGGGAAATTTCAAGCTGGCATCCTGAAGCCTCCGCAGTCTGTATTGCCTCCTCGAGAGAGGCAAAGAGAGTATGGGATTCACCACGTATATGGGAGGCATAAAGTTTGTCATGCCGAGCAAGTACTCGTCCGAGTCTAATTAATTCACGAGTTCGGGCATGTGCATCAGGAATATACTCGAGGCCTGTAGACATGCCGCAACCGCCTGCTTGCAGGCATTCTTCGAGCAGATCTTCCATCGCCTCCATCTGATGTGGAGTCGGCGGGCCGGTATTGAGACCCATTACGGCAGTACGCAAGGTGCCGTATCCAATGAGGGGCATCAGGTTGACTCCCAACGGAATACTCTTGAGATAGTGTATATATTCGCCGAAGGTAGACCACAATTGACCAATATCATCGGCGTTTGCAAAATCACCATTGATGGTCAGGTGGTCTCGAATCTGCGGTAGAAAGGTAAATGACAGAGGAGCAGCGCTCATTCCGCAATTCCCGACTATTTCGGTGGTAACGCCTTGCCTGATTTTGCTTTCGGCCTTTGGGTTGAGCAGAATAGTCGCATCGGTGTGGGAGTGGATATCGATAAAACCGGGACAGACAACCTTTCCGGCAGCATCTACAATTCTTTTACTGTTCCCTGAAAGTCCGGGCTCGATTGCCACGATCTTTCCCTCCTTCACGCCTATATCTGAGATAAAGGAAGGAGAGCCGGTACCATCAATGATGGTTCCATTTTTTACTATCACGTCTAACATTTCGTAACCTTTATTTGCGCATTGGTAAAACCATGATCAGCCATTTCCACACCTTTTTCTTCCTTTAGGGCAGTCTGGAAGGTCTCCGGTTATGCCCCAATGTTATGCGAAACTGAATTGATTAATTGTACAGTGGGAAATGGCAGGCAACCTGACCACCAGCAGGGGATTCTTTCAGGATAGGCGTTTGCTCTCGGCACAGAGACTGGACATATTTGCATCTCGAGGCGAACACACAGCCCGACGGCAGGTTGAATGGACTGGGAACTTCACCTTCCAGGGCTGCGGTGGCGGTATTTTCCTCCGGAACGGTTTTGAAGATGCTCGCAATAAGCGCACGGGTGTATGGATGACAGGCCGTTTTGCCTATTAAATGAGCGGAAACATTTTCCACAATACTGCCAAGATACATGATTATGACCCTGTCACAAAAATAACTTACCAGAGATAAATCATGGGAAATAAAGAGAAAGGTCAGGTTGAGCCGCTCTCGCAACCCTTCCAGCAACTTAATAATCTGAGCTTGAACGGAGACATCCAACGCTGCTGTCGGTTCATCGAGTATAATAAATCGAGGGGACAGTGACAAAGCTCGGGCTATGTCGGCTCGCTGTTTCTGACCGCCCGAAAGTTCATGGGGATATGCAGATCCGTGTTCACTGCTCAGTCCAACCAGTTCAAGGAGATCGTCTATTTTTTTTCGTCTCTCTTCGTGGTTCAGCTTGACCCCTTGAATCTGAAAGGGCTCAATCAAACTTCTGAAAATAGTATAGCGGGGATCCATTGCAGAATAAGGGTCCTGAAAAACCATCTGCATATGCCGTCTTTGCCGGCGCAGCGCTTTTTTTGACATTTTGAGAACATCGGTGCCATTGAAGAGGACACTCCCGCTGTCGGGCTCAACAAGGCGAAGAATCAACCTGGCAAGGGTTGACTTGCCGCAACCCGATTCTCCCACAACTCCTAAGATTTCACCCTTGTCAATGGTGAATGAAACCTTGTTGACAGCAGTGATGGTGCCGATGGTCCGCAGGAAGAGGCCACCCTTGATATCGAAAGACACAGAGAGATCGTTTATTTCTAGAAGCTTTCCCATCTTCAATCCTTTTTGCCCAGATAATGATGGCAGGCCACCCTGGAATCGCTCTCGATTTGAAGGAGAAGAGGGGGGCTTTCTTCGCAGAGCGAATCACTAGAGCTGCAGCGAGGGTGATAACGGCAGCCGCTGGGATAGGTGTCTACACTGGGGACATTGCCGAAAATTGCCGCCAGAGATCCCTTTTCCATACCTATATGCGGAATACACTGGAGCAGCGCTTTGGTATAAGGGTGTCGAGGTGAATTGAAGACCTCTCTGATTTTGCCGAATTCAACCATGGTACCGGCATACATGACTGCCACTTTATCACACACCTGTGCGATAACACCTAGATCATGGGTGATCAAAAAAAGGCCGATGTTCCTTGTCCTCGTCATCTCCTTGAAGAGCAGCATTATCTGGGCCTGAACGGTCACATCCAGCGCTGTTGTCGGCTCGTCTGCTATCAATATGCTGGGATTGGCACACAGGCCCATGGCAATAACAATTCTCTGTTTCAGGCCGCCGGAAAGCTGGTGCGGATATTGCTGGAACACCCGATCCGGTTTGGGAATATGGAGTTTTCCCATCAATTCGATTACCTGCTGTTTGGCCTGTCGTTTTCCGATCTTGACCTGTTTACATAATCCCTCGACGATCTGGTTGCCAACACGGTAAACGGGATCCAAAGAAGTCATGGGATTTTGAGGGATGAAAGCAATTTGCGAGCCTCTGACTGACTGCATCTCTTTCTCGGAGAGCAGTAGTAGATCCCGCCCCTTAAAGGTAATGCTGCCGCCTATTGTGCCGCCGACAAGTGAGGTTAGTCCCATGATCGCATGGGCCGTGAGCGATTTGCCGGATCCGGTCTCGCCAACCATGCCCAGCACTTCTCCGGCATTCATTTCAAAGGATACGTTTTCAATTGGCGTCACCTTCTTTTTATCAACGACAAAGGTAACCTGTAGTTCTTTTACCTGGAGGATTGACATTAACTGGACTCCTTATTTTTGACATCCATAATGTCGATCAGGGCATCTCCAAAGAGATTAAAACCTAGCACAGTAATCATCATGGCCAGCCCCGGGAATATAATCATCCAGGGGGAAATAAAGAGATATGCCGTGCCGTTACTCATCATCGCTCCCCAGCTTGGTGTGGGGGGCTGAGCCCCCATGCCCAGAAATCCGAGAGTCGCCTCCAAAACGATAGCGTTGCCGATGCCAATTGTAGCAGCGACAATAACAGGAGACAGGCTGTTGGGAAGAAGATGCTTGAACAAAATAACATAGTCACTTGCTCCCATCGACTTTGTAGCTTCTATGAACACAGCACTCTTCAAAGAGAGAATCTGCCCGCGCACCAGGCGGGCGTACTGGGCCCAGTAAGATAAGCCTATGGCGACAACCACACTTTCCAGACCTGCTCCGATGATCGCCACCAGTAAAAGTGCAATGAGGATGGCCGGCATCGACCAGGTCAAATCGGCAATAGTCGTCAGGACCAGATCGATCACCCCTCCATAAAATCCAGCGATAGAGCCGATAACCAGGCCAATGACCACCGATATCAACACCGACAACACGCCCACCACAAAAGAAATCCTGGCCCCTCTTATGGTCCGGCTGAGAAGATCCCGGCCAAAATCGTCGGTTCCCATTATATGGTTCAGCGAAGGCGGTTCATTGGCAATGGCAATATTTTGTTCTTTATATGAATAGGGTTCCAGAAGCGGGGCAAAGAGGGCCACAATGACCAGACACGCAATTAAGATGGTGCCGATGACACCCATTTTATTGGCGGAGAATCTCTGGAGGACTACAACCCAGGGGGGCTTATGTTTGTATTTCGTCATGGCAAAGCCTCACCCTTGATTATTTATAGACATCCCTGACTCTTGGATCAGCATATGAATACATGATATCTGCGATAAAGGCGCCGATAATTACGGCCATGGTTAAAAAGATCAATGATGCCTGAACCACCGGGTAGTCCCGCCGATAGAGGGCGGAAAGCAACATATTGCCAATGCCTGGACGGCTGAAGACAATTTCGATGGTGACGGCACCACCCAGGATCCAGCCGAGCCGTAAGCCAAATATGGTAATAACCGGCATCAGGGCATTACGGAAAACATGTTTTATGATAATAGCTGGTTTGCTAAGCCCCTTGGCGTATAGCAAGAGGACAAATTCCTTGTTGAACATTTCCAGCATACTTACCCTGGTAATGCGGGCGATAAGTCCGGCACCACCCATACCTACCGTTATCGCGGGTAACACCAGGGTCTGCAAATTTCCCGAGCCGGATACCGGAAACCACCCCAGCATAACCGAGAAAATCAACATCAGGATCAACCCCAGCCAGAAAGCCGGCACGGTGACACCCAGCAGAGCGATGATCATGGAGATGTAATCTATGAAGGTATTTTTAGCAGCAGCTGAAATAATCCCAAGCAAAATCCCAAGAAAAAAGGAGATGAACAGCGAGGCGAGCCCTAATCGTACGGTGAAGGGCATGTTGTAGAAAATCATGTCGGCGACAGGCTGTTTCTCGATGATCGATTGACCCATATCACCGGTGACAAAGTTTTTCAGCCAGACAAAATATTGAACGGTGAGAGGCTTATCCAAACCATGGGCTTTGACCAGCTCAATTTTATCAGCACTTGTCGAACCGGGTCCCAGCAGAGAATCGATCGGATCTCCCGGCACCAGGTGTATAAGCGAGAAGACCACCACGGAAATAATAAAAAATAAGGGGATCAATAACAGCGTACGTCGAAGAACGTAAATCCACATAATTCATCCTCAACAGTCGACGGGAAATACAGCGCGCAAGAACATAGCGGATCGGTTCATATGACGGGATAAACCCCAGGCATCAGCTCATCTCGGCTTTTACTGTGGGAGTAGCTATGAAAGAGCACTATGGCGAAAATACAGAATTGAAAATATAACCCTGGAGTATGTCGGTGAAAGCTTCTCCAACATACTCCAAGAGCTGCGCTCTTCCCCCTTTTTCAGTTAACCGTCATATCCATTATCGGCGCTCCGATCAATATCTTGAATCGTGGTGCCGCCGGCATGGTTACACTGCTATTTATCGCATGATTATTAACGGAATTTATGATTGGTGCCCACACGTATTGAGATAACAGATATTCATGATACTCTTTAAAATTGGCAATTCTTTCGTCAGAGTTTTTTGATCGTGTCATCGCCTTTTGCATCAGATAATCCGACTCATTATCATGCCACATGGCAACGTTGGGATACCCAGGTCTCGTTGAATTGAAAAACCATTCCAGGATATCCGCATTATCCCAGTCATAGGAGCGAACAACC
>JAZBNU010000482.1:0-6572 GCA_036350815.1 Desulfopila sp. | reverse complement strand
TAAAGCCTACCTTCAAGACACATGTTAATGTCTTGATGCACATGATGGGCTTTTTTAAAAAGGTCCTCAGTGCTGATGAAAAAAAAGAGTTGCTGGAAATTATAGAAGAGTACAGGAACCATTTTGTGCCGCTTATTGTACCTGTCACTCTCATTAATCATTATGCCAGAAAGTATGATGAATCGTATCTGTTAAAACAGTACTATTTGCGGCCTCACCCGACAGAGCTTAAGCTCCGCAATCATGCATGATCCAAGCAGAAGACTCTGGTCAGACCGGATTGTGCCGCCATGGTGAATATTTGCCATGAAACCGGATGAGAATCTTCAGAAACACCTTATAACGCGGGCTGGTGTGAAGAATAATGACTGATTTGTGTGCCAGGGTTCATGCTAGAGTTACAGAATGTAAAAACCATCGAAATAACGGCTGTAATGAGATAGGATAACAGGTGTGAGCAGGCGGTGACGGTAACTTTTTTTTAAGGGAATCCTCACGGGAAAGTAATAATAACTGGCTACATATTGCAACTGGTTTTGCGTTTTGCGCCACTCCCGGATGGATTATACGTACAGCGATATCTGCCTGCGCTTGCTTTTTTAGAAAAGTATATCGATCCGGCAAAGTATTGTATCTGACCCGAGGACCTGGACAGTACAGTTTTCCTGCTGAAGAGACATACCTGTGGATATCAAGTTTAGATGGAGGTGTGGTGCACGGTTCTGATAGTTTCTTAAAATCTCTCACAATGAAGGAGAAACAAATGAAAACGAACACCCATGGTTTGTTGAGGCGCTCTCTTACCACCGGCCTGCTTGCCGGATCTCTCGCTTTTGCTGCGGGGCCGGCAATGGCGGCGACCCAGATCGATTTATGGCATGCCTTTACCGGCCGTCTTGGGGAATTGCTGGATGAGCAGGTGAAAACCTTTAATTCCTCTCAGGATGAATATGTGGTTATGGCCACGAACAAGGGAAACTATTCCGAGACGCTTAATGCCGGGATTGCCGCATTTCGTGCCGGCCAGCATCCAGATATTCTGCAGGTCTTTGAGGTTGGGACAGCGACGATGATGGCAGCCACCGGAGCCATCAAACCGGTCTATGAAGTCATGGAGGAGGCCGGATCGAAATTTGACCCTGCCGGATATATCGCTTCGGTAGCCGGCTATTACACAACTTCTGACGGACGGATGCTTTCTTTGCCCTACAACTCATCAACTCCGGTACTCTATGTTAACCGCGATGCCATGACGGCGGCCGGTCTTGATCCCGATATGGATCTGTCAACCTGGGACAAGGTTGATACTGCCCTTACCGGCTTGAAAAATAGCGGGAGCAAATGCCCCTTGACCACCGCCTGGCAGAGCTGGGTTCATCTTGAGAATCTGTCGGCCTATCACAATGTCCCGTTTGCCACCAAAGAAAACGGTTTCGGCGGTCTGGATACAGAGCTGGTTTTCAACGGACCGGTACAGATACAGCACATCGCAAAAATGGGAGAATGGTCCAGGGACGGGAAATTTATCTATGCCGGACGCCGCAATGAAAGCGGGGCGCAGTTCCGTGCCGGCGAGTGTGCCCTGTTTACCGAATCTTCTGCCGGCTATGCCGGGGTAAAGGCCGAGGCCAAGTTTGCCTTCGATATTCGGCCGCTGCCCTATTGGGCTGACGTTGCCGGTGCACCGCAGAATACCATTATCGGCGGCGCTTCTCTCTGGGTAATGTCCGGCAAGAGCGCGGAAAAATATCAAGGTGTGGCCGCTTTTATTGAGTTCATGTCGTCTCCTGCCATTCAGGCCAAATGGCATCAGGATACCGGATATCTTCCTATTACAATGGCTGCCTACGAGCAGACCAAGGCCGAAGGTTTTTACAAAGAGAACCCGGGCACCGATATCGCTATCATTCAAATGACGGGCAAGGCTCCGACCGGAAATTCCAAAGGGCTGCGTCTGGGCAGCTTTGACCAGATCCGCACCATCATCGATGAAGAACTCGAAGGCGTGTGGGTTGGTGACAAGAGCGCTGAAGCAGCACTGAGCAGTGCAGTGGAGCGCGGCAATAAACTTCTGCGCCGTTTTGAGCAGAGCAATCGTTAAGACAACGCTCGCCAGGGGTGGGACGTCGCTTTGACGGACTTACCCCTGGATTGAAACGGAATTTTATGGAAAAACGAGTTTTTTTTCGCAACCGCTGGCTGCCCTATATTCTTGTAGCACCGCAGATCGCCGTCACGCTGGTGTTCTTTTTCTGGCCTGCCGGCGAGGCTATCTACCAGTCGGTTTTCATGCCCGATCCATTTGGTTTGAAAACCAACTATGTTGGTCTGGCGAATTTCCAGTTCCTTTTTACTGACCCCTATTACCGTAATTCCTTCGCCACTACCGCGGTCTTCAGTTTCTCTGTTACGGCGGTGTCCATGTCTGCTGCTTTGTGGCTGGCGGTGCTGGCTGACCGGGTCGGTAAGAAAGCAGGAGGATATACAACTCTGCTTATTTGGCCCTATGCTGTTGCTCCGGCCATTGCCGGAGTGTTATGGATGTTTCTTTTTATGCCGTCCATTGGTGTTCTGGCTCGCGCGCTTGGTCATTTCGGCTATTCCTGGAACCATTCTTTGAATGGGGGTGAGGCCATGATCCTGGTGGTGATAGCCTCGGCCTGGAAACAGATCAGCTACAATTTCCTCTTTTTTCTGGCAGGCCTGCAGTCGATTCCGCGAAGCCTGATCGAGGCTGCGGCTATTGACGGAGCTTCCTTTAGCCGTCGTTTCTGGACCATCGTTTTTCCCCTGCTGTCGCCGACCACCTTTTTTCTGCTGGTGGTGAATGTGGTCTATGCCTTTTTTGAAACGTTTGGCGTTATCCATACCATCACCGGAGGCGGCCCGCAGCAATCGACCTCCATTCTCGTCTATAAGGTTTTTTCCGATGGCTTCGTCGGCCAGGATCTGGGTTCTTCGGCAGCGCAGTCGGTAATTCTGCTGCTGCTGGTTGGTGGGTTGACCATTATTCAGTTTCGCTATATTGAGCGCAGGGTGCAGTACTGATGGAAGGCATGGTGGAAAAGAGAGGCTGGGGCCTGTGGCTTACTCATCTGGGTCTTATCGCCGGAATCTGTATCATCTGCTATCCTCTCTATATCGCCCTGATAGCATCGACCCTGACGCAGGCAGATCTGGTTACCCCGCCGATGCCGCTTCTGCCTGGCGGCCATTTTCTTGAGAACTACCGGGATGCCCTGTTTTCGGGGATGAGTGTACCGGTCTGGAAGATGATGGCAAATTCCATGGTCATGGCTCTGGGGATCACCATCGGTAAGATTGCCATATCCCTGATTTCCGCCTATGCGATTGTCTACTTCCGTTTTCCACTGCGTTCTTTTTTCTTCTGGATGATCTTTTTGACCTTAATGCTTCCGGTTGAGGTACGTATTGTCCCTACCTATGAAGTTATTGCCGGTCTGCATCTGCTGAACAGCTACAGTGGCCTGATTCTTCCTCTGGTGGCTTCAGCAACGGCAACATTTCTTTTTCGTCAGCTTTTTATGACCATTCCGGATGAACTGGTGGAAGCCGCCCGGGTTGACGGTGCCGGACCGGTTCGATTTTTTCTCGATATTCTCCTGCCGTTATCCCGCACCAATATTGCAGCCCTGTTCGTCATACTTTTTATCTACGGGTGGAACCAGTACCTCTGGCCTCTGCTGATCACCACAGAGCCGGAAATGAATACCATCGTTATGGGTATCAAACAGATGCTGCCCACGGGGGACCAGACAGTGGAATGGCCGGTCATCATGGCTACTGCCATTCTGGCTATGGTCCCACCGGTGGTGGTGGTCATCAGTATGCGAAATCTATTTATCAAAGGTTTAATTGAAAGTGAAAAATAATCTATGGCACGTGTGAGCCTGAAGGCAGTAAAAAAAATCTACGGCAAAACTGTTGTCATCCATGATCTCAATCTGGATATCGATGACGGTGAGTTAATTGTTATCGTTGGTCCTTCCGGGTGCGGCAAATCGACGCTGCTGCGAATGATAGCAGGACTGGAAACCATATCAGCGGGTCAGATCCGTATCGGAGATCGGGTCGTCAACACTCTTGAGCCGCGGCAGCGGGATATCGCCATGGTTTTTCAGAACTACGCTCTCTATCCTCATATGACGGTCTATGCAAATATGGCATACAGTCTGAAAATTGCAGGCCTGAAGAAAGAAGATATTGAAAAACGTATCGGTGAAACAGCACGTCTGCTGGAGCTGGAGCAGTTTCTGCAACGTAAACCGCGACAACTCTCCGGCGGACAGCGCCAGCGGGTAGCCATGGGGCGGGCCATTGTTCGCAATCCTGCTGTTTTCCTGTTTGATGAACCGCTTTCCAATCTTGATGCCCGACTGCGGGTGCAGATGCGCATGGAGATCAAAACCCTGCAGCGGAAGCTTGGCGCCACCCTCATGTACGTGACCCATGATCAGGTAGAGGCCATGACGCTTGCTGATCGCATGGTGGTGATGAAAGACGGGGTGGTGGAGCAGGTTGGTGCGCCTCTGGAGGTCTACCACAACCCGGCTACCACCTTTGTGGCTGGATTCATAGGTTCGCCGCCAATGAATTTTCTCGATATCAAGAATAACCCGGCCATGACCTCGTCGGGCAGGGTCACCCCTGAGGTTATGGAGGTTTCTTCTCAAGGTGCTGCCCTTGTAGGGGTCAGGCCGGAACATCTCCGCTTTTGTTCTGCAGGAGATGGACTTTGTGATGCCGAAGTAGCCTTCTTTGAAGAGCTGGGCGCGGAAACTCTGGTCCATCTCCATTCTGCACAAGGAGAAAAATATATTCTCCGGCGGGAAAGCGACACTCCTCCTCCTGCTCTGGGCACCATGGTGGGACTGACAGCCGCGAAAGAATATCGTTTCTTTTTTGATAGTACGGGCAGGCGCCTGACTGCCCTCTGAGCCGCATACAAAAAAAAACTCCATTCTTCTGATCAACTGGTATATGATGTTGCAGGGAATTTTCCAAGGGAATTTTTCCTGAAAACGGCAGGAGGGATTTTCAGCCCTGAGACATCACCTTATTACCCCAATTTATGAAACACTTTGAAGCAGAAATGGAAAACACCTCAAGGAAACGCGTTTCTTCAGGCATTCCTCAGCTTGATGTCTTTCTTGGTGACCTCTATATTGGGGACAATGTTCTCTGGTATGAAGATGCCGGCAGCTTTTTTCCGGTTTTCTGCCTCAACTTTATCCGGGAATCTCTTGCCCAGAAAAAACCGCTTATTTATGTAACCTTTGATCGTTCTCCCAAAAATGTAGTTTCTTTTCTCGGATCTTTGGCCAAGAGCCGGAATGTGACGATTCTCGACTGCTTCACCAACGGCAAAGGTGATCGTTCCGAGGTGTTCCAGAAGTTTTATCAGAGGGACGGCGCTCTCTGGCCGCATCAAATTGTCAAGGTGAATGAGCCCTCCATCCCGAGTCAGGTTGGGGAAGCCATGTATGGTCTGCACCGGAGTTTGAGCGGAGATGTTCATTTCGTCATCGATAGTCTCACCGGCATGCAGGCATTATGGGGTAGCGAAGAACAGGTGAGCAATTTCTACAGCAGAACCTGTCCACGCCTCTACGAGCTGGATACCATTGCCTACTGGCTGGTGGAAAAAAATGCTCATTCCAGCAAGTTGAAGGCCAATATCAATGCTATTGCCCAGGTCGCAATCGATTTGTCGGTTCGGCGCGGCAAGCCGTTCCTGAAAATATTGAAAGCGGAAAAGCGCAATTCTAAATACCTCAACGAGTCCCATCCATTTCTCTGTGAACAGTCTGAAATTGTCTTTGAGAGTAGACGACAGGTTGGAGTTCGTGTCAACGTCGGTGCGAGAATCAAAAATATTCGTCTCAGCAGAGGAATTTCCCAGAAACATTTGGCCGAACGTGCAGGCTTGACACCGAGTACTATTTCCCAGGTCGAAAAAGACCTTATCTACCCATCTTTACCGGCACTGTTTCGTCTCGGCGAAAGTCTTGGCGTCGAGGTTGCTACCTTTTTTCGTGATCAGGAACAATTCCCTGTCCACATCTGCAGGGCAGACGAGCGGCTGGCCGCCTCTCTTGGAAAAATCAGACGTAAGGATGCTGATGCTTCCATGCTTCTTCCACCCGATATTGACGGGCCTGCAGAGGCTGTCCTGATACGGGTCAAAGCCGGGAAAAAACTGGGCAGCCATTTTTTTACCCATAAGGGGGAAGAGCTTGGTTTTCTCATCAAGGGAATCTTGAAAATGAGCATAGCCGGCCGGTCGTATGAACTGCACCCAGGTGATACCGTTTATCTGCACAAAGAGACTCCCGGACAATGGCAGAATACCGCAGATACAACCGCGGAGCTGCTCTGGTTGAAATTCAACCGCTAGCCCGAATTTCTCATGAACATTGTGTCAATTTTCTTAAATTAGACGATATTCCAATATGTTCAAGCAGGATACTTTCATAAGAAAACCATACACAATGTTCACCGAAGGCCAGCCGATCTTACCGTGCCCGGAGTCTCACTTCGTTCGCTTACCT
>JAZBNU010000481.1:0-4825 GCA_036350815.1 Desulfopila sp. | reverse complement strand
GGTTTCCCGGGAGCAAGTGAGCCCCCGGTTACACCAAGAATAGCAGCAGGATTCGTTGACATAAGCTCTATCATCTTTACAGCGGAGATATAACCTTCCCGCACCAGAGCCAGGGTGAGGGGAAGAGCTGTTTCAAGGCCGATAATACCGTTGGCGGCAGTGCTGAATTCAACTTCTTTTTCCAGCTCGGAATGGGGGGCATGGTCTGTGGCGATTGCGTCCAGAGTGCCGTCTGCAAGTGCCAGCCGAACAGCCTCGCGATCGGTGGCTGAGCGCAGAGGCGGATTCATTTTGGCATTGGTATTGTAGCCGTCTACGGCATCATCTGTGAGAGTGAAATAATGGGGGGCCGTTTCGGCTGTCACTTTCACTCCCCGTTGTTTTGCCAGGCGGATAAGATCCAGTGATTCAGCAGTGCTGACATGGGCAATGTGCAGCGGTACACCGGTTAACTCCGCCAGAGCAATTTCGCGAAAGACCATGATGCTTTCAGCGGCATTGGGAATTCCTTTGAGGCCGAGGCGAGTGGAAGTCTCACCTTCATTCATAGAGCCGTTCCGGCTCAGGGAGGCCTCTTCGGAGTGAGAAATAAGCACCATGCCATGACTACTGGAATATTCCAGAGCACGCCGCATAAGCTGGCTGTCAAGTACAGGAAGACCATCATCACTTAGAGCCACTGCACCGGCTTCCTTCATCTCGCCGAATTCGGCCAAACCTTTTCCCTCGCTTTTCGTACTGATGGAGCCGACCGGATACACCCTGGCACTGCATTGCGAGGCTTTTTCGCAGATATAACGTGTAACGGCGGCACAATCATTGACAGGGTGGGTGTTGGGCATACAGGCAACGGCGGTAAATCCTCCAACTGCTGCTGCTTTTGTCCCGGTTGCAATGGTTTCCTTGTATTCTTCTCCGGGTTCTCTGAGGTGTACATGCATATCTATTAATCCAGGAGTGATCCATTTTCCCTGAAGATCATAGAGAATTGCTCCCTGTGGCACTACCTCTGATGGAGAAACTACGATGCCGTCATGTACCCAGACATCTTTCTGCTCCATAGTCGCGGAACTGGCCGGATCAATGAGATACCCGTTGCGGAAAATTACTGTAGCCATTTTATGCCTCGGTACTGCTGTTTTTGTCGCCGCCCATTACCAGATAGAGCAAGGCCATGCGCACAGCGACACCATTGGTGACCTGGTCGAGTATGACTGATTGAGGGCCGTCAGCAACATCGGGGCTCATCTCAACCCCTCTGTTCAGAGGACCAGGGTGCATGATCAACGCATCGTTCCTGGCGAATTCCAGCCGTTTTCGGTTGATGCCGAAGAAGGTGGCATATTCGCGAAGGGACGGTATGAGCGGGTCATTCTGACGCTCACGCTGGATACGCAGAGCCATAACGACGTCGGCGTCCTCAAGGGCAGTCTGCAGAGATGGGCAGATAGTGGCGCCGAGTTTTTCAATACCAGGGGGAATGAACGTGGCGGGCCCGGCGATACAGACCCGGGCACCGAGTTTGGTGAAACCCAGTATGTCTGAGCGAGCAACTCTGCTATGGGAGATATCACCGATAATAGCAATCTTAAGACCGTTAATTTTTCCTTTGTGCTCCAATACTGTCAACATGTCGAGCAGTCCCTGGCTGGGATGTTCGTGGGTGCCGTCACCTGCGTTTATAATGGATGCATCGATATATCGGGTAAGGAGATGGGGTGAGCCGGAAAAGGCATGACGCATGATGAGGATATCGGGATTCATGGCCTCAAGGTTTCTTGCGGTGTCTATCAGGGTTTCACCTTTGGTGGCTGAGCTTGTTGATGCAGATATATTGAATGTGTCCGCACTCATGCGCTTGGCAGCCACTTCAAAAGAGAGCCTGGTGCGTGTCGAAGGCTCAAAGAAGAGATTTATAACTGTTTTACCCCGCAGAGTAGGGACTTTTTTGATAGAGCGGGATGATATCTCTTTAAAGATTTGGGCAGTTTTGAGAATATGATGAATATCCTCGACTGAAAATTGCTCAATTCCTAAAATGTGTTTGTGCTTGAAAGTATATGCTGTATCCAACCCGACCACCTAAAGAAATCCATTAAGGTTACTGGATGACATCAGCGAGGCGCCCCCATCGGATTGAGGCAAGGCGCTCGAATGAAAGCAAAGGTTTGTCAATATCCCATGACCAATATATAATGAAGGCCTTGCCAAGAATATCCTGCTGGTCAACATATCCCCAGAAGCGGCTGTCGTGACTGTTGTCCCTGTTGTCGCCCATCACAAAAACTTTTCCTTCGGGAATGGTGACAGGGGAATAATTATCACGAGGGCTTCCTTTTGCGATTGACATTGAGGTGAAGTGCGCGTGGGGGTCTTCTATCGGTGAATTATTGATAAATACCTGTTTGTTTTTTATGGCTAAAGTGTCTCCAGGGAGGCCAATTATCCGTTTGATGTAATCAACGGATCTGTCTCTGGGGTATTTGAAAACGACGATATCGCCTCGTTTGGGTGACTTGAAAGGGATCAGCGTTTTGCCGCTGAATGGTATTTTTATGCCGTAGATGAATTTACTGACCAGGAGATGATCGCCGATTTGAAGTGTCGGCAGCATAGAACCCGATGGGATTTTGAATGCCTGAACCACAAAAGTGCGGATAAAGAGGGCGAGCAGGATAGCGATTGCAAATGCTTCCGCATATTCCCGGATTGTTGATTTTTTGGTTTTCGTGCTGCTCAAGTTGTGCTCCGCATGTTGTGATCATAATATACTGCCAATCAAATTTTCGTCAAAACTACTGTATTCACCGTTGAATTACAAGTCAGATATTGCATAGAGTGTGTTAATTCAGGCACATTGAGAAAGAAAAAATATAAAAATGTAATTAATACAATATAGAGAGTGGGGCAGTGGTGATTTTGCTACATATGGTATTAAAATGCAAAATGAGACAGACAGATTTTTAATAAGCCCCTGTTAAAAAAAGAAAAAATGTAAAAAAATTTGTACAGTTTTCTTGACAAAAGTTTTTTTTTATGGCCTAAATAGAGTTCACACTGGACCAATTCTAGCGTAAAGTAGGAGAGTTATCGTTGCGTCCAAACCAATAATAGATTTTTGCGAGTGCGTATATACCATGAAATTGCCGTTTGTCTCCAGAGAACAGCTAGTCGTTGGGGTTGATATAGGTTCTCACTCCGTCAAGGTTTGTGAGCTAAAAAAGACGGATAAGGGGTACCATGTGCTTGCTTTAGGCAGCGCCTTGCTCCCTGAGGGTGCGGTTGATGATGGTACTCTCAACGAACCTGAGACTGTCGGTGCTGTTATCGCCGACCTTTTTAAAAACCTTAAAATCCGGAACAAGAAGGTTGGATTCTCAATATCAGGCTACTCCGTTATCGTAAAAAAAGTTAACCTTGCGGTTATGGAAGAAGAACAGCTTGAAGAGTACATCATGCAGGAGGCCGAGCAATATATACCTTTTGACATCAGTGATGTGTATCTGGACTATCAGGATTTGAAAACCAACACTAAAGATTCGGACCGGACCGATGTGATGCTGGTTGCCGCCAAAAAAGAGATAGTTGATGACTATCTCGACATGCTTAGAAGCATCAACCTGCAGCCCGCAATTGTAGATGTTGATGGTTTTGCTCTTGAAAATACCTACGAGACCACCTACGAAAAGTCTGACAATGTTGCTCTAGTGGATATTGGAGCTTCCAAAATGAATATAAATATTCTGGCGGAGGGCATTTCAGTAGTTGCAAGGGATATTGTGGTTGGCAGCAGGCAGTTGACCGAACAGATTCAGGGAGCGTTTGATCTTGAGTATGATGAGGCGGAAGCCCTTAAGCTTGGAAAGATTCCAGCCGAAGAGAAACAGGAAGAAATGGAGGAGATTTTCTCTTCAACCTGCACTCAGTGGGTTCTGGAAATTAAAAAGGCAATTGACCTTTATCATTCCAACAACCCGGATAAACCCTTGACAAGGCTGGTGTTGAGTGGAGGAGGGTCAAAAGTGGTGGGGCTGTCTGAATTTCTGCAGAGTGAGACCGATATTCCCGTAGAGATCTTTAATCCATTCGGTAATATGACATATAACAAAAAGAAAATTGACGCAGAATATATCAACAGGGTTGGGCCGGAGATGGCGATTGTATCGGGTATAGCCATTCGTCCGACTGTTATTTAATAAATTGCTGTAAAGCTGAACGCGGTAGATAATTATGTTACGCATTAACCTGCTTCCTATCAGACAGCTCAAAAAAAGGGCAAAGGCACGCAACCAGATTATTGGTTTTGCAATGGTATTCTGCGCGGTTCTCCTGGCTCTCGGATTTGTGGGTCTGTTGCAGAACGGCAGGATAGAAACAGTACAGGCGGCTATCGCAGAGTTGCAGCAGGAACAGAACCGACTGGCCCCTATTATCCGTGAAGTCGATGAACTGGAGCGACAGAAAGTCGAACTGCAGAATAAAATCGATATCATAAAGAAATTACGCCGTGAGTCCTCGCTGACTGTACATGTACTGGACGAAGTTGCCAGAAAGGTGGACAATAATAGAATGTGGCTGACATCATTGACTCAACAGGGGGCGTCATTGCAGTTGCAGGGAGTAGCGCTTGATAACGAGACAATCGCTCAGTTTATGGAGACATTAAAGGAGTCTGACTATATAACCAGTGTTTCTCTGAGCAGCTCAACGCTGAATAAAGTTGCAGATCGCGCTTTTAAGAGTTTTGGGTTGTCATGCAGTGTAGGGTTCCCGCAGAAAGAAGAGAATACTGCCGTTGATGCAGCACAACAACAATAATCTGAAG
>JAZBNU010000480.1:0-2067 GCA_036350815.1 Desulfopila sp. | reverse complement strand
GAACAGCACGCCGGCGCGGCAATGAAGTGGCTTGCATCGCCGGCTTATGCATCGGGCTCAGACCAGACTGCATATTCGTTTCCATTAGGATCAGAGAAGTGGAATCTTCTGCCGCCCGGAAAAGAGAATATATCTTTACTGATCTTCCCACCCGACGATTTGACTTTTTCAACAGCAGCCTCCAGGTCTGAGCTGTAGAGGATTATCAATACGCTCCCGTGGTCGGTAGACGCCGCCTTGTCGGATTTAAAAAAGCCGCCATCTATCCCGGCATTTTCTATAGCCGCATACTCCGGACCGTAATCGACAAACGACCAGCCAAATGCCGAGGTAAAAAACGTTTTCGTCAACTCAATATTGCGTGACGGCATCTCGATATAATTTACTTTTCCCGTTTCCTTCATGAAATCCTTATCTCCACATAATGTAAAATTCTCCGGAAGCACCGCTGAATACTGCTTGTTCAGTTACGTTGTTGGGAATTTTTTATTTTTTTACATCCTTGATATACATAACCGAGTTATCATTTTTCATCTGTATCTCAAAAAGATCACAAACTCGAATCAGATCCCCAAGTTTCTTATAACCATAATTCACTGGTGAAAAGGATGTGTTGTTGGAAATATACTGACCGACCCGTCCCAGATGAGACCAGCCGTCTTCACCTGCGGACTGCTCGACTGCTGTTCGCAGCAGTTTGACAAGCGCTGTATCCATTCTCAGTTCATTCCTGGATTTCTTGGAACTTGTCTGTTCTAAAGCTTTTGCTCCCTCGTCTTCTGCTGCCTCTAAATTTTCTGTGTAAATAAACTGAGAACAAGCTTTAACAAAAGGGGATGGTGTTTTTTTCTCGCCAAAACCGTATACGGTTATTCCATTTGAAAGTATTCTCATGACCAGAGGAGTGAAGTCACTATCGCTTGTCATAAGAGCAAAAGCATCAATTTTCTGTGTATACAACAGGTCCATGGCGTCTATTATCATTGCTGCATCTGTTGCATTTTTCCCAGCTGTATACGCAAATTGCTGAATAGGTTTTATTGCATGAGGATGAAGTTTCTCCTCCCACCCTTTCATATTTTCACTTTTCCAATTCCCATACGCATGTCGTATGTTCACTTTCCCATATTTTGACAACTCATCAATAACTCCTTCTATTGATTTGTGGCTTACATTGTCACAGTCAATAAGCAAAGCAATTTTATTATCCTCAGCCATACCTTCTCCTCTCTTCAATTCTAGTACCGCGGACAGCTCTGTGATTCAAGCTGAAGCAGTCGTCGTGAACAGGCAGTGAGAGAATACACCTGAATTCCACCCAGTTTATCCTCCATTCAATTGAGCTCCCCAAAGTCGTAATAGAACCCTCTGGAGATGCTCCATCCTTTTTTCTCAACATACTAAACATACTAACGATTTACCACATCTTTTACAATATTGTTAGTCGGAACATTCAGGTGAGCCTATTAAAATTACCAATCATGCAGAAAAAAGAACAATCAAAGCCTGTATTCTCTCCTCTGAGATGAGCAGAAACTCTGACTATTGTTGGAGGATACAGTGGCAATGGGTGCGAGACGAGAAGCGAGGAAACATAGAGCTCTTATGCACTTTCCTTCGACAACAGTGCAAGTAAACGAACGAAATGAGGCTCCGGGCAAGGAAAATCTGACGGTTTCGGTTACCCCGCCCAATGGCAGTCGGCATGAAACCATTTACAGGGTTTTCCTATGACTCTACCGGAGGAGCGAGCTCCTTTTCTCCTTTGAATTTTTTCAACAATTTGGGAATAAAAAAGGAAAACACAAAAAGACCCAGGGAAAAAGCCACTTTCCAGCTCAATAGCTCATCCCATCTTCCGCTGGCCCAGACATCGCGGAGAGTTCCTATAAAAAACGTGAAAATAAACGTTCCCACCAGGATGCCCAACCCCGTCCCCAGGATATAATCGCCAAAACGGACCTTGGTGAGCCCCATTCCGAAGTTCATGGGGGTAAAGGGGAAATACATCAGACGCAGATAGAGCACTGTGGCAAAGCCGTTCCGTTCTATGGCATCGTCAAAGCG
>JAZBNU010000479.1:0-2653 GCA_036350815.1 Desulfopila sp. | reverse complement strand
TGCGGAGCAGCACAATTTCTCCCGATGCCGGATATATACCGCTGAAGGCGGTGATATTTACCTGGTGTGTCACCAGGATGAGGGGCTGGTGTAAATCCTGCCTTTCGAGCCATTGCTGCAGCATCCAGGTCTGGGTCTTTCCTTTCTCGCGTTGGCGGAAAAAGGAATTGAGCAGAGCCAGCTCATTGACCGGCCCCAGCGCTAAAAGCCGCGCCGTTTCGAGACAGCGACACCATTGGCTTGAGAAAATGTGCGCTTTATCTATGCCGTTGCGGCGAAAAAGAACTCCCACCTCTTCCGCCTGCCTGCGGCCCGCATCGGAGAGATTTCTCTGGGTGCTGCAGTCTTCAAGGTCGAAGTCGGGAGGATCGCCGATCCCTGGAGCAAGAGCGTGTCGCATCAGGACAACATGGTTTCCGGAGCGGAGATCGGCCCAGAAATCGTCCTCTTGGGCATGTGTGTTGCCGGCAATAGCAAAACAATAGAAGGAAAAAAGGAAAAATTGCCCCAACAGCTGGGTGCGGCGTGAAAAATAGCGGATAAAACGGAGTTGGGTTTCCCAAAAAACAGGACGAGAGGAGAGTAGCATATCGGCTCCTTTAACCCGAAGGGTGAAAAACTTGCTGATGACAATTACTTTTTCATATGATTTACGAAAAATGACACAGTGTTTATGAGAAATCCGGGGTAACTGTTATCTCATTATCAATAACAGTATGCATTATTTCCGCAGATATCGATAGACTTTCCATTGTTACCCGGCAGAATGGAATAATTGCACTGCACGGCTGGAATTTCGTCATTATTATAAACCCATGGAAAATCAAAAACCTTATGCTACGGTCCTGGACATGATCGGCAACACCCCTGTTGTTGAGCTTTCCCGCTTTTCAACCGGGTCCTGTCGATTATTCCTCAAGCTCGAATGTACCAATCCGGGAGGGTCAATCAAGGACCGCATCGCTCTTGGAATGATCCGTGACGCTGAAGAAAAGGGATATATCAAACCCGGAGATACCTTGATCGAGGCAACAGCAGGCAACACTGGCCTCGGCCTTGCTCTGGTGGCCGGACAGAAGGGCTACCGTGTCAAAATCGTCATGCCCGACAAGATGAGTATCGAAAAGAAATACTGTCTCGAGGCCATGGGTGCAGAGGTGATTATGACCCGTTCCGATGTCACCAAGGGACACCCCGCCTATTATCAGGATCTGGCCGAATCTCTCGCGCAGCAGGAAAGTGGCTTTTACATCAACCAGTTTTCCAATAAGGCCAACCGGAGAACGCACTACCGTACCACTGGGCCGGAGATCTGGCGGCAGCTTGACGGCATGGTGGATGCGGTGGTCTTCGGGGTAGGCACGGGGGGGACCATGAGTGGTGCCGGAGGTTTTCTGCGAGAGAAAAATCCCGATATCGATATTGTATTAGCCGACCCGGAAGGCTCTGTTCTCGCACCTCTGGTGCGGAGCGGCACAATACCCGCCGAGGTGGGTTCCTGGTATGTGGAAGGGATTGGTGAGGATTTCGTGCCGGAGATCTGCAATCTCGATCTGGTCAGCAGGGCCTATTCTATCCCGGACCGGGAGGCATTTGCCACGGCGAGAAAACTCCTTTTCCGCGAAGGCGTGTCGGCGGGTTCCTCCACCGGAACCCTGCTGGCCGCGGCACTGAGGTACTGCCGGGAACAGAGCGAACCAAAACGGGTGCTCACCTTCGCCTGTGACACCGGCAACAGATATCTCTCCAAACTCTACAATGATGAGTGGATGGAGCAACATTTACCCCCAGAGAAACCATGACAACATCACAACAGAAGCAGTCTTTCAGAACCAGGGCGATCCACGGCGGCCAGCATGTCGATGAGGCCACCGGTGCAGTGATGCCCCCCATTTATACCAGCTCTACCTATGCCCAGCAAAGCCCAGGAAAACACAAGGGGTTTGAGTACTCGCGCTCCCAGAATCCCACCAGGTTTGCCTATGAGCGCTGTGTTGCCGACCTGGAAGAGGGCGCGGCCGGATTCGCTTTTGCCTCCGGGCTGGCAGCCACGGCGACGGTCCTTGAGCTTATAGATTCCGGAGCGCATATCGTTGCCATGGATGATATGTACGGCGGTACCTACCGGCTCCTGGAAAACATACGGAAACGATCGGCTGGCTACCGGATCACCTATACTGATCTGACCGACCTCAAGGCGTTTGCCGGTGCAGTCACGGCAGAGACCAGACTGATCTGGATCGAAACACCCACCAATCCAATGCTTAAAATTGTTGATATCGCCGCTGTCAGCGCCATTGCCCGGGAAAAATCACCGGGAATTATCGTCGTTGTCGACAATACCTTCGCCACACCCTATAACCAGCGACCGCTGACCATGGGCGCCGACCTGGTAATGCACTCCGCCACCAAATATCTCAACGGCCACTCCGACATGGTGGGCGGCATGGTAGTGGTCGGTGATAATGACGATCTCCGCCACAGACTCGCCTATCTGCAGAACGGGGTCGGTGCAGTAGCCGGACCGTTTGACAGTTATCTTGCCTTGCGGGGCCTCAAAACCCTTGCTCTGCGCATGGAACAGCATAACCGCAGTGCCCTTGAAATTGCCGGATGGCTCAGCAGTCACCCGCGGGTTAAAAAGGTAATCTAT
>JAZBNU010000478.1:0-5479 GCA_036350815.1 Desulfopila sp. | reverse complement strand
ATGCGGAATAGCGGCAAAGCAACAATGACGAATATGGTGTAGATGAAATTATGGAACCATTTGAAAAAGAACTCCTGGAATTGATCTGTACAACCTGCAGGCTGAGTGAAGTTGAGATGGACAAGGTCAGCAGCGATGCTCCCCTCATAGGTCCCGACTCTCCTCTTGGAACCGATTCGCTCGATGCTCTCGAAATAGCCGTAACCATTCAGAATACCTACGGGGTGCGCATGGATTCTGAAAACACCAGCCGGGAGGTTCTCCGGTCTCTTGCCACCCTTGCCGCCTATATCAATGAGAACAAGGGCAACACGCAGGCTGCCAGCCCAGGTTTCTCCTGAGATATTCGAGGTACCCAGGTACGCTGCGGCCAACCTTAACTCCCTGAAATTCAGAACATAGAAGTATCACTTTATCGGTACACAATCCTACTCTGCAGAGCCCCTCCCTTCTTTTGCAACTGCAGCATCATCATATGTCTGCCGTACCCATTGCATAAGCTCTGCGGTTGTGGGCGGACTGTTGCTGTAATCCGGCTCTATGCGGCGTATCAGTTCAACACGGATGGTATTTTTGATCCTGCTGTTAAAGACAAACCTCCCCGGAGTAAAGAGCTTGTCGGTATTGCTCAGTCTGAGAATGTAGAGAGGGACTTTGCACATCCGGGCAATTTTAAAAGCGCCTCTGTTGAATTCTCCCATGCGACCGTCCCTGCTTCTGGTTCCCTCGGGAAAAATGAAGAGATTGCCGCCGTCCCTGAGATACTCTTCCATTGTTTCCATCTGTTCTATCATGCGTCCTGCAAAAGGCCCTTCTCCAGTGGCTGGGAGATAACCTGCTTTGGAGATCATCCAGCCGAAAATCGGGGTGCTGAAAAATTTCGTTTTGACAATGGTTCTGTGACGGGGAAACAGAGAAATGAGCAGCAACGGGTCAAGATAGGAGAGATGGTTACAGACAACAACTGCAGAGCCGATCTCCGCCACCTTTTCGTCGATCTCGAATCTCTGTCTCGGCATGGTAGCACGGACCACTCGAAAAAAAATACGATAAAATGAAGAGTTCCACCGCTGAAAGTGGATTTCGGGATTTTTTACAAACAGGGCAACGGCAAGATAGCGCCAGGAAAAGAAAATCACAAACCCAAGGGTAAACCAGACCCAGCACACCATGGTGGCGGTCCAGTCAAGGATTCTGTCACCATAGCGGACTGTAGAACTGCTGCTCTCAGGCTGTTTGGGAGAAAGCATTTCGACTGAAAGAAAAAAAGGTTAATCCACCATGCTGCCGTTTTTTATCAGCAGGCAGGTATTGACCCCGCCGAAGGCAAAGTTCTGTATCGCGGCAATCCTGATATCAGTTTCCACAAGCTCACGGACATGGCGCAGCATGCTGCAGCGCTCATCAACATTTTCCAGATTCAGGGTGGGAGCAATAAATCCCTGCTCCATCATGTAGAGGGTCAGTATCGATTCTATTACCCCACAGGTTCCCATGGTATGGCCCATATAACTCTTCAAACCAGTGACAAAAGGCCCATCACCATATACTGCGCCAATGGCTTGTGCCTCGATGACATCTCCCATTTTGGTGGCAGTGGCATGGGCGCTGATAAAGTCGACCTCTTCCGGGGTAATTCCGGCATCATCCAGCGCCAGCCGAAGGGTTGCCGTGATTCCGTCGAGATTGGGCAGGATGAGATCCCCACCATTATTATTGCAGGAGAAGCCGATCACTTCACCAAGAATAACGGCACCACGCTTCCTGGCGGATTCATATTCTTCCAGCAGCACGGCACCGCCGCCTTCGCCGACGACAAGTCCGTCACGGTTGCGGTCAAAGGGCCGGGGGGTATACTGAGGGGTGTCGTTGTATTTGACGGAACAGGCGAGCAGATTGTCGAACACTGCCACCGTGGTGGTATCGTATTCGTCAGCACCGCCGCAGATCATGGCATCCTGCATGCCGTATTTTATCATCTCATACCCATATCCGATGGACTGGCTGCTGGTGGTACACGCCGTTGAAGAGGAAATGATCCGTCCGGTGATCTCAAACATCCTGGTGATATTCACCGCCGTGGTATGCACCATTGAACGGAGGTAGTCCACCGCCCCGATGGAAGACAGTTTCGACTCCAGCTGACTGAAGAAAGTCTGATAAATATCCCGCTGCACCGTCGGGCTGCCATGCGTGGAACCAAAAGCGACGCCGAGACGACCGGACGTGATGAACTCCTTACTCAGGCCGGAACTCTCGAGGACATCCTTCGCTACCTGGCATGCATAATACGCAACCGGTCCCATGGTCTTGCGAAAGTGCCGCTTGAAACCATAATCGATGGGATAGTCGACCGTGCCAAATACCCGGGAGTGAATATGCCGGGTCAGCAGGCCGTCGTCACGCAGCGGACGCACTCCGGATTTCCCCCGACGCAGACTCTCGATAATCGTATTTTTTCCATAGCCTATGGGAGTGATGGCGGAGCAGGCTGTAATAACTACACGTCGTTTCATAGGACCAGACAGTCGGTTATGAGGTATGAGACTTCTTGATGGTATCGATATAGTCCAGAATATCGTTGATTGTTCTGATGGTCATGGCCTTTTCTTTTTCCTCCCGGGTCAGCGAAAAGCCGAGAATCGAGGTTTCGATCTTGCCCAGCAGCTCAATTGCATCAATACTGTCAAAACCATGATCATCCCGGAGATTATCATCCAGACCCGGTTCTTCAAATTCAAAATCTTCCGTGAGGATTGCTATGATGGTATCGCGTATTTCTTCTTTGGTCATAATACAGAAAAGATGATGGTAGTGAATATAATGAGCAGCAAAAAGCTGCATTTTTCAACAACAACACAAAGCAGCGAACTGCGATAGTACACAGTTTTTTGCAATTACAAAAGACATTCCTGAGCTTTATGCACTACAGAATCGAAGTTTACGAAAAAGACTGGGCCTTTCAGCCCTTCAATGTACACAGAGAGTCTGTCTGGATTTCTCCGAGGACTGTTTTTCAATATATAAATCGATTGAAATGATACCACTCAAAGGGATGCTGCCGCAATGATTTCTCTAGGAGATCGGCATACTGCTGGGCAGCCCGGGAAATGGCAGATCTTCTGTCGCTCCGTGAATGGGCCGTAATAACAATAGGCTCAGAAAGCGAAAAGATATAGCTGTTTTTCCCGGTACGAAAGGCAAAAAAGGCAAAAAGCGGGGCTCCGGACACCAGACTGAAAACAAAAGGCGCCTCAGGCAGGTACGCATCATGCCCTAAAAAGCTGACCACAACTTTGCGCTGGTCTTTGCGCCAGACAATATCCCCCGCCATGGAAACCAGGCCGCCGGAGCGGAGAAACTGGATGCCTGCAACCGACGAGAACGCGGCGTTGTCTTCCCTGTCCACTCCGATGATAGTTATACCGGAACGGCGCAGTTCCTCCTTCTGGAGCCGCTCGACCCCTTCTTTTTCCTTCACGCCCATATAGAGCAGCAGCTGCAGATCTTGCCGCTGCTTTTTCAGGAGATCGGCGGCCATTTCCCAGTTTCCCAGATGAGACATCAGCAGAATACCGCCCTGTCGGCCAACCACCTCATCCAGTTTCTCCAGTCCCATGGATGAAAAGGTCACCTCTTTGTTCCGTTCTTTTAAAAATCTGTCAAAATGGATGGTGGTGAAATTCTGGAATTGTCTGAAGGTACAGTAAAGATGGTACACTCTCCCTCTGTCTGGAAAGAGCGCTGCATAGAAGTTCCGGCTCTGTGCTACCCGTTTCCAGGAAAAGAGAAAGTAGCCTGCGGCAATACTGCGGGAAGCAGCTGTAAAGAGCCAGGTCCCGAAGAAATCCGCCGAGCGGCTTACTACCGCGTACCAGAAGCTGCTCATCTCCTGAACCTTGCGAGTAGACGATCCCAGATGAGTCTGTTGAACGTGCTTGAGTTTCGCATAAAATCGAGCCAGGGACGAAAATGGCTGACCCGTTCTCCTCCGGCCTGATAAATAACCCTCACCGGAACCTCCCGGACTCTCATCCCCTGCTGTTGCGCTTTAACCAGCACTTCGACCTCATACTGGTAGCGCCTTGCCCTGGTTTCGAGGTGTAGTGTTTCAGGAAGAGGGTACAGTCTGAAGCCGGACTGTGAGTCTTCCACCCGAGGTCCGCCGGCAGCCCATACCCAGAAGTTGGAAAAGGACCGCCCGAATCTGCTGGTCCACGGGACATGCAGGGCGCCTTCCATGCCCTGCCGCCTGCCGATGACAATACAGCGCTCACCACTTTGCCGGGCACTCTCCAGCAAATCCGGGGCGTCTTCCGGGTTGTGCTGCCCATCACCATCAATAGTGACGGCCCAGTCATGTCCTCTTTCCAGAGCCGCACCAAAACCGCTGAGCAAAGCTGCTCCTTTCCCCTGATTATCTTCATGTCGCAGGAGAATTATATCTCGTATTTCCTGTAATATTGACCCAGTAGAATCCGTGGATCCATCATCGACGACAACAATCGGCCAGCCGCAGAGGCGGGCTTTTTCGACAACCTCAACAATCTTCCGGCTATGGTTATAGACAGGGATTATAACAGCTGGATTCATTCTCATCTACCATGCTCCGGAAATGCCAGAGCCATCGACCATGCTCCGGGTCCCATATGAACTCCCGAGGTCAAAGAGAGCGGGGCAAGCAGAATTTCCGCCTGGGGCAGAATTTTCCTGATCTGTGGTTCAACCTTCTCCTCAACCCAGCTGTGATTATCGGAATACTGCAGCATAATGACCGATGGTGCTGCAGACTGATACCGCTGCGCTGCTTTTTCCACGGCAAAACGCAGCTGCCCTTCCGTGCTGCGGACTATCCCCACTTTTTTTACCCCGGACCGGGTAGGACTGATGATCGGTTTCATTGACAGAAGATCTCCGAAAAACCCCCCGGTTCGAGACACCCGCCCTCCTGCCACCAGATATTTGAGCTCGTGGATAAACACAAATTCTTCACAACACTCGATCATCTCAGCAGCATACTTGAGAACCGCCTTGGCCGAGCCGGCCTTTGCTGCAAATCGAGCGGTCTGCAGGGCAATAAGTGCAAGCCGTCCGGAAGCCGCACCAGTATCGATCACCTGAAAAATATCCTCCGGATCATGCTCTTTTTTCCACGAAAGGGCTGCATCATAATTTCCCGTGAAGGCGGAACCGACAGCCAGATAGAGAGAAGGACCGAACTGTCGGCATATGTTATGATAATGTTGCTGCCTCTCGAAAGTGGAAGCCTGAGCCGTAGTGATTTTTATCCCCTGACGCATCAGGGGATAAATTTCTGCGGAGCTGTAAAGACTTTCGGGCCGTGACTGGTCACCTGCAATTATATAGCTGTCAAGCAGGGTAATACCGTAGCGCCACGCCGTCTCTCTGGTCAGTGAACCTGCCGCATCGGTTACAATATGAAGAGGCGTATTCTCGCTATCGATGGGAATACCCTGCT